>CACXHB010000168.1 GCA_902767315.1 uncultured Eubacteriales bacterium | reverse complement strand
CGTGGAAGAGGCCGTTTTTCAAAATGGCCTTCAGTCGCCCGATCATTCTGCCGCCTCCTGTGCGTAATGGGTCGCATAATGGGTCAGTGCCTGATCTACCGCCCGGCGCACCGCCGTAGAGGAGACCGTCGCGCCGGTAATGGCCTCTACTTCCTGCGCCGCGCCCTCCCGGGCCGAAAGACCGGCAAAGGCAGAAAGGAAGGCTTCGCCCTCGGGGGTGCCCAGGCCCTTGGTTTCGGAATGGCCGGAAACCCGCACCGCCGCCACCTGTCCGGAGGCGTCAATGCCCACGCACAGGTACACCACGCCGCCATAGCCCTTACTTTCCATTTCGTAGACGTATCCGGCCGTGCGGTCGCCGTCCAGCGCACGATAGACCCCGGTGATGCAGTCCTCGGGCGTTACGCCCATGTCCTCAAAGGCGTAATCCCCCAGGGCTTCCCGCCGGGACGCGTCGATTTTCCGGCGGGTATTGATGTCGATTTTGTCCTTTGTCAGGCCGTTTACCACGCTCAACAGCACCGCCGCCACCATGCACAGCAGCATCAGCCGCAGGGCAGGCCTTATTTTTTCCGCCATGGTTTTCCGCTCCTTCCCCCCGGCCGCAGAAAGCGGTCGATCATGGGCGTAAACAGATTCATGAAGAGAATGGCGTAGCTTACGCCGCCGGGCATGGCCGCAAACCGGCGCAAAACGAAGGTCATGACCCCACAGCCCAGGCCGAAGAGGCACTTGCCCGGGCCCGTGCGGGGAGAGGTGGTATAATCCGTGGCCATGAACCAGGCCCCCAGCATCAGTCCGCCGGAGAGCACCTCCCGGGCCGCCGCCGAAAACGCGGCCTGTTCCGCAGGGAAGAGCAGGTTCAAGCAAAACACCCCAAAAAGCATCGTCACGGGAATCTGCCAGGTGATGACGCGGCGAATCAGCAGATAGATTCCCCCCAGCAGAAGCAGCAGCCGGGCGGTTTCGCCGATGCACCCGGGAGCCCGGCCCAGCAGCAGATCTCCAAAGGAATAGACCGCAGTCAGGGGGGTAGCGGCGGTAACGGCCTCCACCCCGCGCAGGGGCACGCCGAAAGCCGCGGCGGACATATGATCCGGCCAGGAGGTCATAAGAATGGCCCGGGCGGTGAGGGCGGGATTCACAAAATTGCATCCAATGCCCCCGAAAAGCATCTTGACCAGCACAATGGCCAGCACCGCGCCCACCGCCGGCATCCACAAAGGCACGGAAACCGGCAGATTATACGCCAGAAGAAGCCCCGTGACCACGGCGCTCATATCCCCCACGCTCTGGGGCCTTTTAGCCCAGCGGGCATAACAGAATTCCGCCGCCACGGCGGAAAAAACGGAAATCAGAATCACCAGCGCCGCCCGCAGGCCGAAGCGATACACCCCCGCCAGCCCCGCGGGCAGCAGCGCGCCGGACACCTCCAGCATAATGCTCCGGGTACTGCGCCGCCGACGAATGTGGGGCGCGGCCTCCAGAGAACCTCTGCTCATCGTCTGCATCTGTTTCGTCCTTTCAGCGGCCCGCCCGCTTGGCCACGCGAATCATTTGGGCCAGGGGCAATTTTGCCGGACATTCATAGGCGCAGCTGCCGCATTCGATGCAGTTCAGCGCACCCTCCCGTTCCACCGCCTGGCGATAGCGACCCTTTCGGGCCAGGGCATACAGTTCCATGGGCGCAAGGTGCATGGGGCAGGCCCGCAGGCAGCTGCCGCAGCGGATGCAATTGCCCAGGCCCTGGAGATTTTCCTTTTCCGGGGGCAGCAGCACCACGCCGCCCAGGCCCTTGACCGTGGGGGTATTGCCGTTATAGGCGGGCATGCCCATCATCGGGCCGCCCAGGATCACCCGCCCGGCCTCGGGAAGCGCACCCCCCGCTCCGGCGATGACGCTGTCGATATCCGTGCCCACGGGCACCAGCAGGTTGCAGGGATTTTGCACCCAGCCCGCCACGGTAATCACCCGGTGGGTCACGGGCTTTCCCCGGCGGAGGGCCGCCGAAAGGGCCGCCGCGGTGGAAACGTTCATCACCACGCAGCCCGCGTCCACGGGCAGGCCGCCCTGCGGCACCTGCCGGCCCGTCAGCGCCCGAATCAGCTGCTTTTCGCCGCCCTGGGGATATTTTGTCTTTAAAACGCACACCTTTCCGGCGGCGCAGGCCCGCATGCTCTGAATGGCCCGGGGCTTATTGTCCTCGATTCCCAGAAGGATTTCCTTCGCGCCCAGGAGATACGCGGCGATCTGCGCCCCATCCCAGATGTCCTGCGCGTGTTCCAGCATCATCCGGTCGTCTCCGCACAGATAGGGCTCGCACTCCGCGCCGTTGAGAATCAGGGTATCCGCCGTCTTCCCTTCCGGCAGGGTCAGCTTGATTTCCAAAGGAAACGCCGCGCCCCCCAGGCCCACCAGCCCCGCCTCCCGAATGGCCCGCAAAAGAGCGGGCTTTTCCGCGGAGAGGGGGTCTTCGAAAATCGCGGCCCCTTCCCAGGGGGTATTTTTGCCGTCGTTATCGATGATCACGCAATCCACCGACGCGCCGGAGGGCAGGATGCGGGGCTTAATGCCCTTCACCTTGCCGGACACGGAGGCGTGCACCGGCGCGCCCACCCTGCCCGTGGGTTCCCCGATTTTCTGGCCCAGACGCACGGTATCCCCCGGACGCACCAGACTTTTGCAGGGGG
>CACXHB010000167.1 GCA_902767315.1 uncultured Eubacteriales bacterium | reverse complement strand
TGCCACCATGGTCAAGCGGTCAAGACGTCGCCCTCTCACGGCGAAAACTAGGGTTCGATTCCCTATGGTGGTGCCAGAGCTCATCCGTCGGATGAGCTTTTTTGTTTCCCTTTCTGCCTTTGAAAGTAGCATGCCATAATGAAATACCCGTCCAGTTGGCACGAATCTGCGACGGTTTTTTGAGCGAACCGTACAACGACGACGACATTTCTCGTATCGTCTGCAAAAGAGAGCTGTTCTTTCTGGAAACGCCTCTGAGAATCATCCGCCCCGGAAGCAAACTGTATAAACAGTTCTTCGCCTTTGACAGGCCCTTGTCCGCCGGTGTTCGTCTGCCGCGGAAACAGCGGGGCTCTGCCAGATGAAACGATAAATCGCCAGATCACTGCTGGAGCCTGCCGGATCTGTGCGCGTTTCTCGAAAGCGGAAAATCCATCAGCGAATATGCCTAAGATGCGTACGGAACAGTTCAATCTCGCGTTTTCTGCGCCGGATGCGCTCTTTTCAGCGTCAGCCGGGCCACCTGCACCCCGCCGTCCATTTCCACTTTTTCCAATTGAAAGCCACATTTCCGAATATAAAATTGCAGATTTCCCCCCTTGTCCGCGGGGGTAACTAGCGTGATCGTTTCCCAATCCGGATGCGCCGCCTGAATAAGGCCCATGGCGGCTGCGCCGATTCCCCGCCGCTGAAATTCGGGAACGACGCACAGGCAGCCGATTTCATATGTCCTGCCGGCCAAATTTTTGCAGGAAACGCAGCCCACGGGCCTGCCGTCGCAGGAAATCAGATATTTGGGATAACGCTCGATGGATCGCGCCATTTCTTCCGCCGATTTTCCATACCCCGGGCATTCGCCGTATTTCATAGAATCGCTGTAAAATGCGGCGTTGTAAATGGCCACCAGCGTTTCCGCGTCCGCCGCTGCGGCCCGCCTGTATTCGATGTTCATATTTCCTCTCCCAAAGATCAGCATGCGCCCCGGAACGCAGTCGGTTCCGGAGCGCATGTGTTTTTTTATTTCTGGGTCTTGGCCCAGCTGTCCTTCAGGGGCACCGTGCGGTTGAACACGGAAAGCGCCTGGGTAGAATCGGGATCCTTGCAGAAATAGCCCATCCGCAAAAACTGCCAGGTGTCGCCGGCCTGGGCGTCCTGGGCCACCTTTTCGCAGAAGCCCTTCTGCACCGTGAGGCTGTGGGGATTCACCCGGTCCATGAAGTCCGCGGGAGCGGCCTCTTCGCCTTCGGTTTCCTCGGTTTCCGCCTCGGCGGCGGCGTCCTCTTCCAGCAAAATGGGCTCGTACAGCCGGAATTCGGCGGGGCATGCATCCATGTCGCTGAGCCAGTGCAGGGTGCCCTTTACCTTGCGGTTTGCGCCCTCGCTGCCGGAACGGCTGTCCAGATCCACCGAGCAGATCACTTCCACCACTTCGCCGGCTTCATCCTTCACAAAGGATTCGCACTTCACGATGTAAGCGCCCTTGAGCCGGACTTCCTTGCCGGGAGCCAGGCGGAAGAACTTTTTCACCGGCTCTTCCATGAAATCCTCCCGCTCGATGTAGCAGGTGCGGGTAAAGTGCAGCTTCCGGGTGCCCATTTCGGGATGATCCGGATGGTATTCCACCTCCAGCTCGTCCACCTTGTCCGCGGGCCAGTTTTCGAAGGTGACCTTCAGCGGATTCAGCACGGCCATGGTGCGGGGGCAGCGGTCGCCCATGTCCTCCCGGACGCAGGCTTCCAGCAGGCCGCCTTCCACCATGGAATCGGCCTTGGCCACGCCCACGCGGCCCAGGAAATCCTTGATGGCGTTGGCGGAATAGCCCCGGCGGCGCATGGCGGCCAGGGTGGGCATGCGAGGATCGTCCCATCCGGAAACGTATCCGGATTCCACCAGCCGGCGCAGATGTCGCTTGGACATCACCGTGCGCTCGATGTTCAGCCGGGCAAACTCAATCTGCCGGGGGGGCTGCACGGTAAAGCCCGCCTGCTCCACCACCCAGTTGTACAGAGGGCGATGGATTTCGTATTCCAGGGAGCACAGGGAGTGGGTCACGCCCTCGATGGCGTCCTGCAGGGGATGCTGGAAATCGTACATGGGATAAATGCACCACTTGTCCCCGGTCTTGTGATGGTGCATGTGCAAAATGCGGTAAATGGTGGGGTCGCGCATCAGCACGTTGGGGGAAGCCATGTCGATCTTGGCGCGAAGCACCCGGGAGCCGTCCGGGAATTCGCCGTTCTTCATCCGCTCAAACAGATCCAGGTTCTCCTCCACGCTCCTGTCCCGCCAGGGGCTGTTCACGCCGGGCTGGGTCAGGGTGCCGCGGTTTTTGCGCATTTCCTCGGGGGACTGGTCGTCCACATAAGCCACGCCCTTGCGGATGAGTCCCTGGGCGATTTCGTACAGACGATCGAAGAAATCGGAGGCGAAATGCAATTCGTCCCACTGGAAGCCCAGCCAGGAAATATCCTTCTGGATGTTGTCTACAAACACCGCGTCTTCCTTGGTGGGGTTGGTATCGTCAAAACGCAGGTTGCACTTGCCGCCGTATTTTTGGGCGATGCCGAAATCGATGCAAAGGGCCTTGGCGTGGCCGATATGCAAAAAGCCGTTGGGTTCCGGGGGGAACCGGGTGCGGACGTGGTCGTAACGACCGCTGGCGATGTCTTCTTCAACAAATTCCTCGATGAAATTTGCGGCGCGCTTCTCAACTTCGGACATGTGCGCAACCTCCTTATAGCTTTTATTCCCGCATTATACCACCATTTTTTCCGTTTTAACAGCATTTTCAAGTAAAGCTTGCGCCGGGAAACAAACGGGCGTATAATTCTTTCAGGAGGTGAATCCCCATGGCCATTTCTCACCCCATTGTGGCGGAAATTGCCCGCGGCGTGTATTGCATCAACGAATTCGGCATGGATTCGCTGTTCCTCATCGTCGGCGATTCCAGGGCGCTGCTCATCGATACAGGCACAGCCACCTTCGATCTGCCGGCGCTGATTGGATGTCTCACGCCTCTGCCGGTGGATGTGGCGCTGACCCACGGCCATATGGATCATGCCGGCGGCATGGGCTGGTTTCACCGGGTGCACCTGCATCCCGCGGACTTCCACCTGGCCCGGAGCATCACCCTGACCATGCGCCGGGATTACACCCGCCTGATTCGCCGCATCGCCGGAGGCTTCTTTGACGTGGACGCGTTAAACGTCCGGGATTTCCCCCGCCAGCCGGAACTGCTGCCTCTGGGCGAGGGGGACTGCTTCGATCTGGGCGGCGTGCATGTGGACGTATACGAAACCCCCGGCCATACTCCCGGCGGGCTTTCCTATCTGGTTCGGGAACAGCGCCTGCTCATCACCGGCGACGCCTGCAATCCCAATACCCTGCTGTTCCCCTTCCTGCCGGACGGCCGCCGGGCCCCCCATGCCAGCGCGGAGGGACTGATGGCCACCGCCCGGAAGCTTCAGCGCCTTTCCTCCCTGGCAGATCGCATCTACAACGGCCACACGGGCTTTGCCGCGGACATCAGCTTTCTGCCCATCCCGGCGGAATTGCCCCGGGAAATCGAAGGCCTGTGCCGGCAGCTTATCGACGGAACCGCCCAGTGGCAGGAAGGCGGCCAGATGGGGCTGAACACCTCCGTCTGGGCCCCTCACGGGCGCATCTGCTTCGATCCTCAGCACTATCTCGAAGGCCAATAACCGAACCCATCATTTATTCAGGAGGCGCTACCTCATGGCCATTTCTCATCCCATCGTCGCGGAAATCGCCCGCGGCGTGTATTGCATCAACGAATTCGGCATGGACGCGCTGTTTCTCATCACCGGAGCCGAACGCGCACTGCTGGTGGATACCGGCACAGGGGTTTTCGACCTGCCCGCGTTTCTGAAAACCCTTACGCCTTTGCCGGTGGACGTGGCCCTGACCCACGGGCATGTGGACCACGCCGGCGGCATGGGCTGCTTTGACCGGGTGTATCTGCATCCCGCGGACTTCACCGGGGCGCTGAGCGTGACCCCGGAAACGCGCCGGGGCTTTGCCGGGCAGATTCTCCAGATGGCCGGCGGCATTTTCGCCTGCACTCCCGACGACGTGCGGATCTATGAAACCCGGCCAGAGCTGCTGCCTTTGAAGGAGGGCGACGTGTTCGACCTGGGCGGCGTTCACGTGGACGTATACGAAACCCCGGGCCATACCCCCGGCGGCCTGTCCTTCCTGATTCGGGAGGAGCGCATCCTGCTCTCCGGCGACGCCTGCAACCCCAACACCCTGCTGTTCCCCTTCCTGCCGGACGGCAGCCGCGCCCCTCACGCCAGTCTGGAAGGGCTGGAGGCCACCGCCCGAAAGATTCAGGCCCTTTCGCCCCTGTACGATCGAAATTACAACGGCCACATCGGCTTCGGCGGAGAAATCGCGTTTCTTCCCCTGCCGGAATCTCTGCCCCAGGAAGTAGCCGACCTGTGCCGGGATCTGATCTCCGGTAAGGCCACCTGGGAAGCCGGCGGACAGATGGGCCTCAGCGCCGTCGGCCGGTTCCCCCATGGCCGCGTCTGCTTCGATCCCGCCCACTGCCGGGAAGGCCAGTAAGCAAAAATAAGTAAAAATCTCCCGCCTGATTTCCAATCAAAATCCGGTGGGAGATTCTTCGCCTTCCCCTCTGGGGAAGGTGGCCGAGCGCAGCGAGGTCGGATGAGGTCGTCCCCCACGCCTTCCCCTCGTCCGCGCTTAACCCCCGCCTGCATTGACGATCACCAGGCGGGATTTTTTCTATGCCTTGGCGTGGGGCTTGAAAATCAGCGCGTTCAAAAGTCCAAACAGCACCGCCGCGGAAATGCCCGCCGCCGTGCGGGTAACGCCCCCGCAGAAAATGCCCCAAAATCCATATTTGTTCACCGCTTCAATGGCCCCCATGGCCAGGGAATATCCAAAGCCCAGCAGGGGCACCGTCGCTCCCGCGCCGCCAAAATCCACCAGGGGCTTATAAACGCCCACGGCGGTCAGCACCACGCCCGCCACCACGAAACACACCAGGATCCGGGCGCTGGTCAGCTTGGTGTAATCCATCAGCAATTGGCCCACCACGCAGATCAGCCCGCCCACCAGAAAGGCCTTTGCAAAGCTCAAAACGATTTCCATTTATCTTTCCTCCAATCCCGCCGCATAGGCGATGGAGGGAATGCTCTCCCCCTGCATGCCGCTGGTGGGGCTGAGCATGGCCCCGGAGCCCACCAGCAGCGCCCGGGAAAATTCCCCCTGTTCCATGCGCTTCATCACCCAGCTGCAGCTTACGCTGGCCACGCAGCCGCAGCCACTTCCGCCGGCGTGGGGATCCTGTTCCTTGGAAAACAGACTGGCCCCGCAGTCAATCAGCCGTTCCGGGGGCACGTGTAGCCCGCATTCGTCCAATAGCTCCAGCAGAATTTCCCTGCCGATCCAGCCCAGATCCCCGGTAAAAATATAATCGTAATCCTCCCCCATCTTCCGGCCGGTATCCGCGAAATGGGCGCGAATGCAGTCCCGCACCGCCGGGGCCATGGCCGCGCCCATGTGGTTGGCGTCCTTGATGTGATAATCCACCACCCGACCCAGGGTGCCGGCGGTGATTCGCAGTCCTTTTTCCTTTGGCGCGCCTTTGCGCAGCACCGCGCACCCGGCGGCGGTGGCCGTCCACTGGGCGGAGGGCGTGCGCTGGGTGCCCATCTCCAAAGGCATGCGGAACTGCCGCTCCGCCGTGCAGAAATGGCTGGACGCCCCCACCAGCGCGTTCTCCAGCTGTCCCCCGTCCATCAACGCCGAGGCCAACACCAGCCCCTGCACAAAGGTGGAACACGCACCGTACAGCCCCAGAAAAGGCGTTTTCAGCGCCCGGGCGCAGAATCCCGAGGCGATGATCTGGTCGTTCAGGTCCCCCGAAAGGAAGGCCTGAATTTCCGTCTCTGGCATGCCGGAAGCCCGCACGGCCTCTTGGGCGCATTGCCGCAGCATCTCGCTTTCCGCCTTTTCCCAGGATTTCTGCCCCAGAAGGTCGTCCTCCAGCACCGTATCGAACCATTTCCCCAGAGGGCCCGCCCCTTCCCGAGGCCCGGCCACAGAGACATGGGCGGCGATGGTGGGCGGATTTTCAAACACAAAGCTCTGTTTTCCTGCGTGGCTCATACGCCGCCTCCTAAAAAAATGTTCGGATGATCCAGAAAACCAGTCCCACCGCCATGGAAGAGGCGATGCCGTAGGTCAGCACCGGCCCGGCAATGGCGAAAAGCTTCGCGCCCACCCCCAGCACCAGTCCCTCCCGCCGGAATTCGATGGCCGGAGCGGCCACGGAATTGGCAAAGCCCGTAATGGGCACGATAGACCCGGCCCCGGCGTATTTGCCGATGCGGTCGTATACCCCCAGGCCCGTCAGCGTGGTGCCCAGGAAAATCAGCACCACGGAGGTGAACATGGGCGCGGTAATCTCCGTCAGCTGCATTTTTTCCGCCCAAAGGGTCAGCGCCTGCCCCAGGCAGCAAATGACCCCGCCGACCCAGAAGGCCCGCAGGCAGTCCCGCGCCACCCGGCTGCCCGGGGTCAGGCGCTTCACTTTTTCCTCATAGGCCTTGATTTTTCTTGCGTCTTCCATGCGTTCCTCCGAAATTCCAGGCGCGCTCACCGGGGTCTGCCGGTTTCCCTGCCCGGGCCCGGGGCCGTGCGGCGGCCCTCCCGGTCTCCCGGCGTGGGCACATAATACAGCGGCACGCAGACAAGTCCCCGTTTTTCCACGGCGCACACCTCCTTTTGCCCCTAGTATGCGCCGAAAGAGCCCCTGTTATTCCATAAAAAGCCGCCGGAATCCTTTCAGATTCAGGCGGTCAGACGGTTGAAAAGCCCTCGGAGAGCTCGAGAGGATCAAACCCTCTCGAATTTCAATGGTGTCCAGCGGCATGTACGGTGGACACGGAAGGATTTTTGCGGCGGAAAATCCCATTTTCCAGAGCAAAAATCGTTTCCTTGCAGTTTTTGCGCCCGGAAATCCGAAAGATTTCAGCAAAAACTGGTAGGGGTGGCAGGAAGGCTGAAAACCCAAAGGGTTTTCAGGTTTCGCCGAAGGCGAAACTGCCGA
>CACXHB010000166.1 GCA_902767315.1 uncultured Eubacteriales bacterium | reverse complement strand
GCTCAAACCGAAGATTTGAGACGCGGCACCTGGCGGGGGAGCTTGCTCCCCCGTCCACCAGCTTGTCAAATTCTTTTTTGACAAGCTAACGCTCCGAAGCTATGGGCTCCGGAGCGGTTTTTGCGGAAACGGTCAGTCCCGCTTGGCGTCGGCCTTTTTCTGGAATTTTTCGCTGAAGATGATGAAGCGTTCGTGCTCGCCTTCGCCCACCGGGCCCTTGGCGTCCCGGCAGGTGACGTGGAACACCAAGCGCCGGCCGTCCACCTGGGTCAGCTCGCTTTCGCAGGTTACTTCCATGCCCAGGGGCGTGGGCGCGGTGTGGCGCACGTTCAGAAGGGTGCCCACGGTGCCGCAGCCATCCTCCAGGAAGGGCGCTACGCTGTTCAGGCAGGTTTTTTCCATCAGGGCGATCATAGCCGGGGTGGCAAAGACCTGCAAAGTGCCGCTGCCGCAGGCCGCGGCAGTGTTTTCGGGAACGACGGTTACGCTGCCGGTTCCCTTGATGCCGGATTCAAGCATGGATAAAGTCTCCTTTCGCGTCGGGGATTTACAGCCGCAGAAGGCGCTCTGCGTTTTTGTGCAGAATCAGCTCCTGCTCTTCTTCTGTCAGGGGCAGACGGAAGAACCGGTCCAGTTCTTCGGAGGGTTCCCACATGGGATAGTCCGTGCCAAAGAGCACATGCTCCACCCCATAGGAGCGGATGATTTCCGCCGCCCGGGCGGGGGACAGGGCGTACAGGGAGGACGAGGTGTCCACGTAAACGTTTTTCCGTCCGGGCAGGGGGGAAGCCGCGGCCCGTTCCCATTCGCTGTAGCCCCCCAGATGAGCGCAGACGGCCACCAGATTCGGGAAAAGGTCCAGCACGCGGTTCATGCGCTCCGGGCCGGAATTGTCGTAACGATAATCGCCGGTATGAATCAGCAGAGGAAGCCGTCCGGCCACGGCGCCGATCATCTTCAGCACGCGGGCGTCGTCCAGGCGAAAGCCCTGAATGTCCGGATGAATTTTCACCCCCAGAAAGCCGGCGCTGACGATCTCGTCCATGGTCTTTTCCACGTCCGGCAGATCCGGATGCAAAGCGGCGAAGGGCAGAATGCGATCCGGATAAGCGGCGTGGGCGGCGAGAATAAAGCGATTGATGGATTCCACCTGAGCGGGGGTGGTGGCCACGGAATGGGCCACAAACCGGCGTATCCCGGCGCGGTTCATGCACGTCAGGGCGGTGGAAAGCTTTCCGTCCAGCGCCATGGGAATATCATAGAATTTCCCTACGGCCCGGGCGGCCTTTTCGGCGATTTTATCCGGGAAAATATGCACGTGAAAATCGATGATGTTCATAACGGGCTCCCTTCTTTGTGCTTATTATAACATCGATTTTTGTATTTTCTGGGGGCTTCCGGTAAAGGATGGCGGGCGAAAGCGCAAAAAAGCGGGAGCGAACAGCCTTTGACTGTCCGCTCCCAAGGAGGGGAAGGGTTGGTTTGCATCTATGTGAAAGGCGTTGGCCCGCCCTGCGCATGGGCTGCGGCGCCGCCTGGTCTGTCAGGCCTTTTTGCGGAACTGGTTTTTGCACTTGCCGCAGGTTACGGTGACTTCGCCTACGCCCCGGGGCAGCTTCAGATAAGAATGGCACTTGGGGCAGCGGAAGTATTTATACTGCTTGCTGTTCTGTGCCCGCACCTTCGCCTGGCGGAAGCTGGTTTTGGCGTTGCCGGTGAGGGCCAGGTATTTGCGGTTTTCCTCCCCGCGCTTTTCCACGTTTCGGGAAAACATGCGGAACAGCGCCCAGAAGTACAGCGCCAGGCCGATATAGGAAAACAGGGTGACCCGGCTGATCAGCGCCAGCAGATAGCACACCAGCCCCGCGATTAGCTGCGCCCGGGAGAGCTGATCTCCGCCGTAGCGCCCCTGCATAAATCTTCGAAAACCGTTTTTCATATTCTGCCACATGATGTGTTTCCTCGCTTTCCTGCAGAAAGAATACCACGGCAATATCAACTGATTATGAACCCGGCGGGGATTTACAAATCATTCACATTATGTTAGAATTCAGGCAGGCAGCCGGACATAAACTGGCACTGCGCAAAATATTGAGCCGGGAGGGAAAATCAATGCGGAATATGGACTTTACGGAAGCGATGCCCATTCTCACCCAGCGCCTGGAAAGGGGCGGCGTGTTTCTCACCGTGGGGGGCGAAAATCCCAACACCATGACCATCGGCTGGGCGTTTTTCGGCCCGGCCTGGAGAAAGCGGCTGTTCATCGCCATGGTTCGGCCCCAGCGGCACACCTTCGGACTGATGGAAAAGGCGGAGGAATTCACTGTGAGCATTCCTACGACGCGCCCGCTGAAGGAGGAGCTGGCCTTCGCAGGCTCCCGTTCCGGCCGGGAATTCGACAAATTCCAGGGCCACGGGCTTACCGCCGTCCCCGCTCAGGTGGTGTCCGCCCCCATCGTGGCGGAATGCGGGGTGCATCTGGAGTGCCGCATTGTGAACAAACAGATGCTTCTGGGGAAGGACATGGAGCCCGCGGTGCGGGAACGGTGCTATCCCATGGAAGATTACCACATGCTGTATTTCGGAGAAGTGGTGGCCTGTTATACCACGGACGAATGATCTGACCGTGGCGTTTCCAGGATATCAATCCATAATGGGCGATTTCCGCCAGATTAGAGAAGCCCTTACGGCACCTTTTTCAGTCGGCCGGAGGGCTTCTCGCGGAATTGGTGTTTTCTACAATGGCGTTTCATCTGCGCAACGGACAGAAGCGGTTCAAAAAATCAGTATTTACGGAGGAATCTATGAAAAAAACGCTACCTGTTGTCATGCTATGCATGCTTCCTCTTTCGGCAGTGATATTTCTG
>CACXHB010000165.1 GCA_902767315.1 uncultured Eubacteriales bacterium | reverse complement strand
GGCGGCTGACTTTGCGCAGGTGGTGAACTTCTTATGAGCACGACCGCGCTTTTGATTCTGGACGGATTCGGGATCGGTGAAAACGATCCCAAATCCAATGCCATCGTCGCCGCAGGCACGCCCCACATCGACGCTCTCAAGGAGAAGTACTGCTGCACCGCCATCGGCGCTTCCGGCCTGGACGTGGGCCTGCCGGACGGACAGATGGGCAATTCAGAGGTGGGACACACCAACATCGGCGCGGGCCGCGTGGTTTACCAGATGCTGGTGAAGATCACCAAGGACATTCAGGACGGCGTTTTCTTCGAAAAACAGCCCCTGAAGGACGCCATGCAGAACGCGCTGGATCATGACAGCGCCCTGCATCTCATGGGCCTTCTGTCCGATGGCGGCGTGCATTCCCACATCGAGCATCTCTTCGGCCTTCTGGAAATGGCCAAGCGTTACGGCCTGAAGAAGGTTTACGTGCATGCGCTGATGGACGGCCGCGACGTGCCGCCCACCTCCGGCGTGGAGTACATGCGTCAGCTGGTGGAAAAAATGAACCAGCTGGGCGTGGGCAAGGTGGCCACCGTGATGGGCCGCTTCTACGCCATGGATCGCGATTTTGCCTGGGATCGGGTGGAAAAGGCCTATGCCGCCATGGTTTATGGCGAAGGCAATCAGGAAGCCGACCCGGTGAAGGCCATGGAGGAATCCTACGCCAAGGAAGTCACCGACGAATTCGTTGTGCCCACCGTGTGCGATAAAAACGGCATGATTCAGGCGAACGATTCCGTGGTGTTCTTCAATTTCCGGCCCGACCGCGCCCGTCAGATCACCCGGGCCTATGTGGATCCGGAATTTAACGGCTTCGAGCGGAAGAAGGGCTTCTTCCCCCTGAAGTACGTTTGCATGACCCAGTATGACGCCACCATGCCCAACGTGGAAGTGGCCTATCCGCCGGAGCAGCTGAAGATGACCATGGGCGAATACCTGGCCTCCAAGGGTAAGACCCAGCTGCGCATCGCGGAAACCCAGAAGTACGCCCACGTCACCTTCTTCTTTAACGGCGGCGAAGAGCGTACCTTCCAGGGCGAGGATCGTATTCTGATTCCCTCTCCCGATGTGGCCACCTTTGACATGAAGCCTGAGATGAGCGCCTACGAAGTCAAGGACGCCGTCATCAAGTGCATTGACGAGGATAAGTATGACGTGATCATCCTGAACTTCGCCAATTGCGACATGGTGGGCCATACCGGCGTAATGAAGGCGGCCATGGCGGCCGTTAAGGCAGTGGACGATTGCGTGGGCCAGGTGGTGAAGGCCATTCTGGACAAGGGCGGCAAGTGCATCATTACCGCCGACCACGGCAACGCCGATCAGATGATCGACTATGTCCACGGCGGCCCATTCACGGCCCATACCACCAACCCCGTGCCCGTGATCGTCATCGATCCCGCCGCACCCAAGAAGACCCTGCGTCAGGGCGGCCGGCTGTGCGATCTGTGCCCCACCATGCTGGACATGATGGGCATGGAAAAGCCCGCCGAGATGACCGGCGAAAGCCTCATCGTGCACTGAGCAATCTGAAAAAGACGTCGTTCCGGAACCTGCCGGAGCGGCGTCTTTGTTTCATCGATGCATGGAAAGGAACGTGCTGCCGTGGAAAAGTGGGATGCTTACGGCCCCCGTCGGGAAAAATTGGGCTATGAACTGCTGCGGGGCCAGCCGCTGCCCAGGGGCGTGCGCCATCTGGTGGCGCACATGCTGTATTATAATGGAAAAGGTCAGGTGCTCCTGCAGCGCCGCAGCGAAAGCCGGCCCCTTGCCCCGGGAATGTGGGCCCTGACCGGCGGTTCGGCCCTGGCGGGGGAAACCTCCTGGCAGGCCTGCGTCAGGGAAAGCCGGGAAGAATTGGGAATCATACCGGCCTGGGAACAGTCCGAGATCCCGCTGTCCTATATGACCCCGGACGCGCATGTGGATGTATATCTGATTTTCTGGAACGGAAATCTCCATCAGCTGCATCTGCAGCGGGAAGAAGTGGCGCAGGCCGCGTGGCTGAATCGGGAGGAATTTCTGCGGCTCTCGGCCGACCAGGAGCATTTTTGGCAATATCCCTATCTGCCCCTGCTGACGCAATATCTGGATCAGCGCCCCGGTGTGTGGGATGTTTTATAGCAGATAATAGGAAAGCACCCCTACCAGCAGCGCTCCCGGCAGTCCCAAAACGCCCACCGTCAGCGCGGTGAAGGGATTCACGGCGATGGACAGGCCCGTTACCGGGCTGAAGAAATTCAGCACCATCAGCACCAGCGCCCCCAGTACGCCTCCGGCCACCATGCGCCAGAGAAACCGCATGGGCACCAGCAGCACGTAGCCCAACAGTCCCATTACCGCCAGCCCCACGGCAAAGGCCAGCACCACTTCCCAGGGAATTCCCATGGCAATTCCTCCTCAAAGACAAACTTGGGCCGCGCCGCCCATAGCATCCTATGAACGGCGCGGCCCGTTTTTGCCCGTCTGAGGGGATTATTTCCTGGCCTTGGAATCCACAACGTCCTTCAGCAGCGCGGCGAAGGCGTCGAAGCTCATGGCGCCCAGATCGCCCTCGGCCCGGTGACGCACGGAAACGGTCTGCTCGGCCATATCCCGGTCGCCCACCACCAGCATGTAGGGAATCTTCTCCATCTGCGCCAGGCGAATCTTCTTGCCGATCTTTTCGCCGGTAAGATCCGCGGTGGCCCGATAGCCCATTTCGCACAGCTTGTCGGAAAGCTCCTTCGCGTAGTCCGCGGCGCGGTCGGTAACGGACAGCACGCGCACCTGTTCCGGCGCCATCCAGGTGGGCAGCGCGCCGGCGTACTTCTCAATCAGGTAAGCCAGGGTGCGCTCGTAGCAGCCCAGGGAGGTGCGGTGGATGATATAGGGCAACTTCTTCTGGCCGTCCGCGTCCACATATTCCATGCCGAAGCGCTTGGCCAGCAGCATGTCGATCTGAATGGTCACGATGGTGTCTTCCTTGCCGAACACGTTGTGATACTGAATGTCCAGCTTGGGGCCGTAGAAGGCGGCTTCGTCGATGCCGATTTCGTACTTCACGCCCAGGTGGTCCAGAATCTTGCCCATAATGGCCTGGGCTTCGTTCCACTGCTCGGCGGTGCCTTCGTACTTGTTGTTGGGGTTGGCGGGATCCCACTGGGAGAACCGGAAGGTGCAGTCCTCCAGCATGCCCACGGCCTCCAGGAAATACTTGGCCAGCTCCAGGCAGCCCTTGAACTCCTCTTCCAGCTGATCGGGACGCAGCACCAGGTGTCCTTCGGAAATGGTAAACTGGCGCACGCGGATCAGGCCGTGCATCTCGCCGGAATCCTCATTGCGGAACAGGGTAGAGGTCTCGCCCAGACGCATGGGCAGTTCGCGATAGGAGCGCTGGCGGTTCAAATATACCTGATACTGGAAGGGACAGGTCATGGGCCGCAGGGCGAAGCATTCCTTGGTCTCGTCCTTGGGGTCGCCCATTACGAACATGCCGTCCAGATAATGATCCCAGTGGCCGGAGATCTTGTACAGCTCCCGCTTGGCCATCAGGGGGGTCTTGGTCAGCAGATAGCCCTTCTTCTGCTCTACGTCTTCCACCCAGCGCTGCAGCAGCTGAATCACCCGTGCGCCCTTGGGCAGCATGATGGGCAGTCCCTGACCTACCACGTCCACGGTGGTGAAGTATTCCAGTTCCCGGCCCAGCTTGTTGTGGTCCCGCTTCAGGGCCTCTTCCCGCTCAGTCACGTAAGCGTCCAGGGCCTCCTTGCTGTCAAAGGCGGTGCCGTAAATGCGCTGGAGCATTTTGTTTTTCTCGCTGCCGCGCCAGTAAGCGCCGGCGGTGGACAGAAGCTTCACGGCCTTGATCCTGCCGGTGGAGGGCAGGTGGGGGCCGGCGCACAGGTCAGTGAATTCGCCCTGACGATAGAAGGAAATCACTGCGTCTTCGGGCAGATCGTTGATCAGCTCCACCTTGTAGGGCTCGTCCTTCATCAATTCCAGCGCCTCCGCCCGGGGCAGCTCGAAGCGCTCCAGCCGTTCGTTTTTCTTGATGATCCGAGCCATTTCCTTCTCCACTTCCTTGAGAAATTCGGGAGTGAAGGGCATATCCACGTCGAAATCGTAATAGAAGCCGTTGTCAATGGCGGGGCCGATGGCCAGCTTCACCTCGGGGCGCAGCTTTTTTACGGCCTGGGCCAGCACATGGCTGGCGGTGTGGCGCATGACCTTGCGGCCGTCTGCGTCGCTGAAGTCCAGAATTTCCAGCACGCCGTCCTCGTTGATGGCCTCGGGCAGGGAAATCACCCGGCCGTTGATGCGGGCCGCCAGGGCGGTCTTCTTCAAATCCTTGGAAATTTCGCCCGCGATGTCCAGGGCGTTTTTGCCGTTCTCAAATTCGTATTCCTGACCGTTGATGGAAAGCTTCATGTCAAACATCCTCCTTCTTTCTGCGGATGGATACAAAAAAGCCCGCCCCACGAAGGGACGGGCTGAAAATTCACCCGCGGTTCCACCCAACTTGTAAAAATACCACTTGTCAGGGCTGTATCGCGCCCCGCGCGCCTGCGGTCGGTGGTGGTAATCTTTTCGCGGTGGCGAGGTGCGCTTGCAGCCGGTGACGCACCCTCTCTGCCGTACTTTGCAAAAAGACCGTGTCCACGTCATCCCGTGGAATTGTTTGTGAGGTTATCATAGCCCCTGTCGCGCCATTTGTCAAGGCGCGTTTCTGTTAAATCGTGGGCAAAGCCCTGCAATAAAAAAATCCCATGAACTCCTATCCGGCAACCCCGCGACGCGCGCCAACATCCTCTTATTGCTGCTGCCTTCCGGCCCTGACAAGATTCAAGGCATGACGCCGTACGAGACCGAATGTTCATCGTCCATGGAACAAACCTAGTATATCACGTTTCCGACGGAAATGCAATCTTTTTTTACGGACGGGAGGCTTGCGGCGAATTCAGCATCTGGTCGCGATACTGCTTTGGCGTAAGTCCGTATTGGCGTTTGAAAATTTCATAAAAATACTTCATGTCTGCATATCCCACGCGAGAAGCCACCGTCGCAATGGGAAGCGACGTGCTCAGAAGCAGCTCCGCCGCCTTCGTGATCCGAATGGATTGCAGAAAATGAATGGGGCTTTCGCCGGTAATTTTTTTGAATATTTTATTGAAATATCCATCGCTCAGATATACCCGGGAGGAAAGCGTCTGGCAGGTGATGTTTTGCGCGTAATATTCCTGCATAAAGGCAATGGAGCTTTCCACAATGGACTGGTAATAGTTCGTATTGCCAAGCTTGGAGCTGCGCATGTTTTTGTATTGTCTGAAAATTGCGATCAGCAGCCGAATCAGGTTTGCCCTGTTCGCCTGAATGTAGCCGTCCATTGCGTTGGTGTATTCGTCAAACATTTCCTTTAAAATTCCGGAGACGCAAAGAGCGTTATGAATCAGAATAAATTGATCCGTCTGCATCGAAGCCGGATTTTGCGGGAAAAGAAAGTTATAGATAATATTGACAAAATTATCGTTTGCCTCGCTGGAATAATTCAGGATGTTCGAATCAAAGATGCAATTATAGATAATAAGCGGCGATTCCCTGTCCGCGCTGTACCAGTGGGAAATGTGAGAATTCAGCATAATCAGGTCGCCCTTCTGAATGGGGGATACCTGGCGATCCGCGTCTTCCGCCACTCCGTGAAACCCGCGGCCCTCGGCGATATATGCAATTTCCACAAATTCATGATTATGCAAACTTACAGCATCTGTAATGCGATGCTTTTGCAGAATGATGTCGTCTTTTGTAGAAAGAGTTATGGTGTTTACTCTGTCGCCTGTGTGCGTAGCCATTTCGACTTTCCCAGCGGAGAATGCCGGATTAACCTCCTGAAAAAACTGGAATTGAAATCCCTAAGACCGATTCTGAGCTGATAGTAACAATTTTGGGCGTGGGATGCAAGCTGATTTCAAAAATCAAACTGAAATGCCTAAAAATAAATCTGTTTTCCCCAATTTTGGAGCGAACAGAAGGGAGAAAAACAGATTTTTGCGTTTTTGAGACTTCGCCTGGCCATCTGTTTTCCCCAATGCCCCAAATCAAACCGAAACGCATTTTATCTGGGAAATGCCTCTTACAGCCGGGTCACCAGCATGTTGCCGGATTCGTATTTTTTCAGCCCTCTGTGGAAAAACCACATTGCGAATCCGGCGAAGAACGCCGCCGCCAACAGCTGCGCCGCCACCCAGACCGGCGCGTGAATCCCCCGGGCAATGCGCAGCGGCACGTGCACGATGAACTGCGCGGGAATCAGCCAATAAAGCAGAAAGCGCACGGCTTTGGGGAAAATGCCCTCGGGATAGGTGGTGAAATTAACCGCCAGATTGGTGGACATGTTCGCCAGAAACGACGCGTCTCCCAGAAAAAACACCGTGCTCTGCAAAATGCAGATGGTGGAGGAAAGCACCACGCCGCCGGTTACCATCGCCAGCAGAAACGCCAATATTCCCCGGAATCCCTGGCCCGAAAGGCAGATCAGCACCACGCCGTAGGCCAGATCGCCCCAGGCGGAAAAGCTCATGCGGGACATCAGCAGGCTCAGAAGCACGTTTCGGGGCTGCAGCAGATAGGTGTCCAGTTCGCCCCGAACGACGGTTTCGTTGATGTTGGTGAGGTTTCCGAAGACGATGTTGGAAAGGCCGAAGGCCGCGCTGCTGGCCGCCCAGATGAACATCAGGTCCCGAAAATCGTATCCGCCGATGCTCCCGCCCATCCGGTCGAACAACACGCCCCAGAAAAACAGAAACGTGGCGTTGTTGAAAAACATGGTGGCCGCGGAGAGAAAAAAGCTGGCCCGATATTCCAAAATGGAAGCAAGATTAAACCGGAAATACATACCGGCCAATCGTAATTTGTGTTTCATGATGTCTGCTCCCTTCTCGATTTCAGCCGCCGTTGGCCTGAATGGCCCGCCGTCCCCGGCGCATCAGCAGTGCGCACAGGCCGATGAACGCCGCCAGATACCCCGCCTGCAGACAAAGGCACCGGAAGAACAGTCCGCCTTCAAAGCCCACCATCAGTCGGGCCGGAGCCCATGTCACGTAAGAAAAGGGCAGATTCTGCACTACCTGCCGGATTCCGGCGGGCAGAAATTCGATGGGCAGGAACGTGCCCAGCATGGAAATGGCCTTGCCCACCACCAGGCCGATGCCGCTGGGGTCTTCGATGAAAAAAGCCGTGAGCCCGATGGCCATCTGAATGAAAAACAACAGGGACGTGCCCAGAATCATGGAAAGAACACCCGGCAGCAGCGTCCACGGGCGAAACCCCGTAATGGGCCCCACGATGCAGAACCCCAGAATGCTTCCAGCCGCGGCAAACAGCAGGGTGTTCACGGCCACGGGCCCCATGGATTCCGCATATTTATAGCCGACGTAGTTGTAGGGCCGAAGCAGCTGATAGGCGATGTTTCCGTTTTTCACGTCCTGCACCACGCCACCGGTGGCCCGGGGGTTGGCCCCGAAGGCGATGATTTCCGTGATGCACAGATACCAGATCATCTGCGTCAGCGTCATCTCTGGCATGTCGCTCTGAGCGTACATGTTCCGCCAGAGGCAGAAAAACACCAGAATGAACATGGCGTAAGTGGCAAATCCCGCCACCAGATTGCCCCGGTAATGCAGTGCGCCAGTTACCCCCAGGCGGAAGGTCATCCAGTATTTCCGCATGTCAGGCACGCTCCTTTTCGAAAATGGAGGCGATGATCTGCTCCATGGTGGGGTCCTCCACGGAAATGTCCGTCACGCTGCCCAGAGAAAGCAAATGTCCCAGTGCCTCCTCCGCGCCGATGCGCCGGGTGTCGATTTCGCAGACGACGCAGCCCGGGGCGCAGGAAAAACGCCTGGCCCATGCCGGGGTCGCGGCGCAATATTCCCCGGCGTAGCGCACCGTCAGCTTTTTGACCGTCATGTGCTTTGTACGCAGCCCCTCCACACTTTCGTCCAACACAATGCCGCCGCCATCGATGACTACCGCCCGCTGGCAGATGTTTTCAATGTCGCCGGCGTCGTGGCTGGTAAGAAATACCGTCACGCCCTTTTCCCGGTTCATTTCCAGAATTCGTTCCCGCAGTTCCCGCTTTACCACCACGTCCAGCCCGATGGTGGGCTCGTCCAGAAACAATAGTTCCGGTTCGTGAATCAACGAAGCCGCCACCTCGCAGCGAATGCGCTGGCCCAGGGAAAGCCGGCGCACCGGGGTGTTGAAAAAATCCCCCAGGCCGAATTGATCCCGCAGCCGGGCTGTGCGCTTTTCCAGAGTGGGGCTGTCAATGTCGTAAATGGCCCCCAGCAGCTTGAAGCTGTCCGCCGCCGGCAGGTGGAACCAGAGCTGGGATTTCTGGCCGAATACCGTGCCGATGTGCCGGGAAAGCTCCCGCCGGTTCTCCATGGGAGAAAGCCCCAGCACCGAAAGCGCGCCCGAGGTGGGGGAGAGAATCCCCGTCATCATCTTGATAGTGGTGGATTTTCCCGCGCCGTTGGGGCCGATAAAGGCCAGCCGCTGGCCCTGCTCCACCTGCAGATCGATGCCCCGCACCGCCTGCACCTCCCGATATTCCGGCCTTACCAGCGCCCGAAAGGCCGCCCGAAGCCCCGGCTGCTTCACCCGGGTGCGGTAGGTCTTGGTCAGGTTTTTCGCCGTTACGCTGTACATGAGGGTGCCCTCCTTTATTCTGATATGCAAAAACCGACCGATGCATATGCACCGATCGGCTGCTTCTTGCCTGTGCGCGGCTTAGATCGAAAAATGATTTGCTCAGCCAATCAGGCCTTCTGATAGCCCAGGGTGTTCAGGAAGGCCAGCACGCCGGCCTCGTCTTTGAACACGCCGCAATCCGCCAGCACCCGGGCGCATTTGTCCGCCAGGGCCTTGTGGATGGCTTCCAGCGCCTGTTCGTGAGTCAGCTCCGTGCCGGTGGTTTTGGCAATCTGCACCACCCAGGAATAATGCTGGCGCAGGGGAGAGGGATCCCGGGGAATTTCGTCGATGGAGCGCTGCCCCGTGAGATATTTGGTGAGCCCCTCGAATTCGCTGACCAGCCGTCCGGGCAGGATGAACAGGCCCATGACCTCGATCAGGCCGATGTTTTCCTTCTTGATGTGGTGCAGATCCTCATGGGGATGGAACACGCCCAGGGGATGCTCCAGGGTGGTCAGGTTGTTGCGCAGCACCAGATTCAGCGTCCACTGGCCGTTTTCCTTCCGGAGAATGGGGGTAATGGTGTTGTGCTTCTGACCCCTGGTTTCGGCAAAGATGGAGCGCTCCGGGTCGGAATAGCCCCGCCAGGCCTCCAGCAGCTGGTCCGCCGCCGTAATCAGCGCCTCGCGGTTTTCGCCCCGCAGGCGGATGCAGGTCATGGGCCAGTCGATAACGGAAGCCTTCACGCCTTCCACCGGGCAGTTCAGAACGATTTTGTCCGCCGCCTCGTCCATGGGGAAGCGGTAATTGCCGCCCTGGAAATGGTCGTGATTCAGAATGGAACCGCCTACAATGGGCAGATCGGCGTTGGAGCCCAGGAAATAATGGGGGAACTGTTCCACAAAATCAAACAGCCGCACGAAGGTATCGTGGCAGATGCGCATGGGTACGTGGTTTTCGTTCAGCACGATGCAGTGCTCGTTGTAATAAAGATACGGGGAATACTGCATATACCAGTTTCCGCCGCCCAGCGTCAGGGGAATCATCCGGTGATTCTGACGGGCGGGGAAGCCGATGCGTCCGGCGTAACCGGGGTTTTCCACGCACAGCATGCACTTGGGATAGCCGGTCTGGGGCATGGCCCGCTGAGCGGCGATGTCCCGGGGATCCTTCTCGGGCTTGGAAAGGTTGATGGTGATTTCCAGCTTGCCGCAGGGGGATTCCTCGAAGAACCGCTGATTTTTGGCGATGCGGTCTACTTTAATATAATCGCTGTCCCGGCACATCTGATAGAACCATTCGGTGGCCTTTTCGGGAGCGTCCGCGTATCGTTTGCCAAATTCAGAGCGCACCTCCGCAGGGGAAGGGGTCAGAACCCCCATCACCTTGGTGCGGAACAGATCTTTGTTTTCGCCGCTCTGGCCGATAATGCCCAGCTTGCAGGCGCATTCGGCCAGGGTATCCAGATAACGGGTGGCCGTTTCGGGGATTTCTTCGGGCTGATAATCAATTTTTTCCGGGGCGGACAGCTGCATGACCTCCAACAGCCGGTTCAGGCAATAGGGCCGGTCGATGGGGGAAATCAGGCCCTTGGCCACGGCAAAATCCACCAGGCGGTACATGGTCTCGGTTGCGAGTTTCAACATGACGAACACTCCTTTTCATTGTTATTATCCAACATAATTTCCCGTCTGTCAATCACCAATTTTGCATTTTTTCCCATGCTCATGGGTCAAATTTCTTTTTTCTTTCCAATTTACGTGAAAATGCGGTATGTTGCCCTTGCAGGAAATCCCGAAAGGCGGTACAATAAAAATGATATTGTATACTTTTCCGGAGGTGTCTTTTTTATGGATGTTTCTTCCGTTATGAGCCGCAATGCCGAAACCCTTTCCGCGCTGTATGCGGGCAAGGATCAGACCGGGCGTTACGAGGC
>CACXHB010000164.1 GCA_902767315.1 uncultured Eubacteriales bacterium | reverse complement strand
TGTAGGCCGCCAGCATCAGCGGCAGCGCCGCGAAAATATGGGAGAAGAACGAGCACACGAATCCGGCGTACAGCCGCCCCTTGAATTCGCCGCACCAGTCGATGATGCGCCTGACTGTTTTAAACATGCCTTACGCCTCCTTTGCCGCGGACGAAACCGCCCAGTTCTTTGCGCCGATGTGGGCCTGCCACATATCCTGATACAGCGGGCAGGTGTTCAGCAGCTGCTCCTGGGTGCCCTGGGCCGCAATGGCGCCGTCCTTGAGCACCACGATGTTATCCGCGTTTTTGATGGTAGACAGTCTGTGGGCGATGACCAGCAGCGTCTTGCCTCTGGTCAGCGCGGCGATGCTCTGCTGAATCTTGTCCTCGTTTTCCGGATCGGTAAAGGCCGTGGCCTCGTCCAGGATAACGATGGGCGCGTTTTTCAGCATCATGCGGGCAATGGCAATGCGCTGCTTTTCGCCGCCGGAGAGCCGCCTGCCCGCTTCGCCCGCGGGGGTATCGTATCCCTGGGGCAGTTTTTGAATGAATTCCTCGCACTGAGCCGCCCGGGCCGCCGCCTTTACCTGTTCATCCGTGGCCCCGGGGTTGCCCAGGCGGATGTTTTCCATCAGGGAGCAGCGGAACAGGAAGTTATCCTGCGTCACGAAGCTGACGTATTCGCTGAGCTGGCTGAGGGGCATGTCCTTCACGTTCACGCCGCCGATTTCAATTTCGCCGGAGGAAACGTCCCAGAAGCGGGCGATGAGCTTGGCCACGGTGGACTTGCCGCCGCCGGAGGGGCCCACCAGCGCCGTGAAACTGCCCTGGGGAAGCTTCAGGCTCACCCCGTGCAGCACCTCGTCCTCCGCCTTGCCGGTGTAGGAAAAGCGCACGTTTTTCAGCTCCACGCCGGTGGACGTCACCTGCGCAGGCTGCTTCGGCTCAGGCAGTTCGGGCATTTCCAGGAATTCCTGCAGGCCCTTCACCGTGAACTCCACCTGCCGCATGTTTTCGGAAAACACCTCCAGCTTGGCCAGGGAGCCCACCATGGAGATGGACAGCATCACCGCCAGCGCCGCCATGGGGGCGGTGATGGTTCCGTTGTTGGCCAGGGCCAGCGCCACCGGCAGCGTGCCGATGAGGGTGGAGGGAAACAGGGCGAAGCTCAATTTCATGGTAAGATAGGTGGACGACAGCCACTTGACCACGAAGGTGTGGAAATCCGTAATGGCCACCGCGTATTTTTCATAAGACACCCCCGCCCGGCCGAAGGCCTTGATGACCTCGATGCCCTCGATATATTCCACGATGGTGCTGTTCATGTAGGCGTTGGCCTTGTCATAGGTCTGGAAATTCTTGCCGCTGATTTTGAAGGTCAGCATCATGCACACCATGGACAGGGGGAAGGTCACCAGGGAAGCCAGCGCCAGCCGCCAGTCGATGCACAGCAGCGCGATGATGCTCACAATGGGCAGCACCACGTGACCCGCGCCTTCGGGAATCATGTGGGCCAAGGGCGGCTCCAGATTCTCAATTTTATCCACCATCATGCTCTTGATTTCGCCGATGGTGTGGTTTTCCACGTTGCCCAGGGGCGCGTGCAGGAACCGGTCCGCCAGCCGCAGCCGCAGCCCTTCCAGCACGTGATAGGCCATATTATGGGAAACGCCGGTGGACAGGGTGAAGGTGACGATCTTGATTCCATAGGCCAGAAGCGCCCACAGACACCATCCGACGACGCCCGCCGCGTCCGCCGTGCCCGCCACAAACAGCCGAATGATCTGGTACACGCAATAAAACGGCGCCAGTCCCGCGGATACGCTGATCACCGACAGAATCACAGCGCCGATCATCTTCTTTTTTTCGCCCTCGGCATAGGCAAACAGCGATTGTATCCAGCTTTTCTCCTGCGCTTTCATGCATTGCCCTCTCTTTCCATAAGTTAATCTCATCTAACCGCAATTGATTCTACAGAAAATCCCCCGGTCTGTCTATCCCGATTGCGCGGAACTGTTCCATTTCTGCACCGAGTTTTCACCGCATCCGGTTATCTCCCCCGGGGCCTCCGCGGTTGCGGCGAAATTTCGGATATGCTATAATTTGCGGAAGAAAGTTCTTCCCCGCCCGGGGAAAAACGCCGAAAGATCAAAGATCAAAGGACAATGCCGCCATGAATCAGTCAGGGAAAGCCGTCGCTCACTATCACCTTCCCGGTTTGTTTGAGTTTTACGAATTGTATCGCGCGTTTCTGCCGCTGTTCCGGGAACATCGGGAATATTTTTATGACTGGTGCGATATCGGCTCCCTGTACGGCGCGCCGGCGGACTGCCTCTGGGGCGGCGGCCGTGTGAGTTCGGGGGACGCTTCGCCCCGCCGTGTGCTGGCGCTGACGCGAGAATACGGCGTTTCCGCCCGGCTGACCTTCAGCAATTCCCTTTTGCGAAAGGAACACCTTTCGGATTCCCAATGCAACGCCCTCTGCGCCCTGTTGGAAAAGGCGGAGGGGCCTCAGAACGGCGTGATCGTCCATTCGGAGCTGCTTACGCAATATTTGAAAAAGACCTATCCCGGGCTGTATCTGGTTTCCTCCACCACCAAGGTGCTCACGGATTTCGCGGATTTCCGGCGGGAGCTGGCCCGGGAGGATTTTCGCTATGTGGTGCCGGATTTCCGGCTGAACCGGAAATTTGCGCTTTTGAAGGAACTGCCGGACGCAGAAAAGCGGAAGGTGGAATTCCTGTGCAATGAATGCTGCTGGTTTGGCTGCCGGGACAGAAAGGACTGTTACGAGGCGGTCAGCCGCAAAAATCTGGGGGAATCGGGCCCGGAACACCCCTGCGCCGCGCCGAATGCCGCCGGAGGCTATCGCTTTTCCCGGGCCATGGAAAATCCCGGGTTCATCGGCGTGGAGGACATTCAGCGGCTGTATCTGCCCATGGGCTTTTCCCATTTCAAAATCGAGGGCCGAAGCCTCGGCAGCGCCCTGATCCTGGAATTTTTGCTGCATTACATGACGAAGCCGGAATATCAGCTGCACGTGCGGGAAGCGATTTATCTGGAAAACACCCTGGATCTGTTTTAGAAAGAAGGCGGACGAATCTTGAAGACGTATCGGGCGCAGAAGCGAACGCTATTGTCGGAGGGCTTTCCCATGAAGCTGTGGATTCTCCAGCCGTCTTCCCCTGTTCCGCCGGGCGGCCGTCCCGGGGTTTTGTGGATTCACGGCGGCGGCTACATTACCGGCATGCCGGAAATGGTCTTTTTCACCCGGGCCCGAAGCCTGGCCCAGCGGCACGGGGCGGTGGTGATTTCGCCGGGATACCGTCTGGCCGGAAAGGCCCCCTACCCCGCCGCGCTGCTGGACTGCCACAAGGCCCTGATTTACCTGCGGGATCACGCAGAGGAATTGGGAATCCGCAGCGACCAGATCATGGTGGGCGGCGAAAGCGCAGGCGGCGGACTGGCGGCGGCGCTGTGCATGTATGAAAAGGACGTGGGCGGCGTACGCGTCGCCTTTCAGATGCCCCTGTATCCCATGCTGGACAATCAGGACACGGAAACCTCCCGGGACAACCACTCCCCCGTATGGAATACCCGGCGCAATCATTTCGGATGGCGGCGGTATCTGAGAAATTTATCGGGACAGGCCGTGCCCGCCTACGCCGCGGCCGCCCGGCGCGAGGATTACTCCGGGCTGCCCCCGACCTATACCTTCGTTTCCACGGCGGAGCCCTTTTACGCCGAAACCCTTGCCTATGTTCAGAACCTCCGGCGGGCAGGGGTGGAAGCCCGGGTGGACGTGTACCCCGGCCTTTTTCACGCCTTCGATATGCTTTTGCCCTTTCTGAAGGTCAGCAAAAAAGCCGCGGCGGCCTTCGAAACAAGGTTCGAATACGCCGCGCGGCATTTTTTTGCAAAACAGGCTGAGCCCTGATTATTCCGGATGATCGGGATTCAGCGGGCCGTAGAAGTAACTGGCGGTGGCCCCGCCGTCCATGAGGAAGGTGGACCCGGTGATAAACGCGCCCTTGTCGCTCATCATCAGCTCCGCCACGTTGGCCACTTCGTCCGCCGTGCCCGGGCGGCCCGCGGGGCATTTGGCGAACATGTTCTTATAAAAATCTCCCCGGGGCCCGTTGAATTCGTCCAGCGCCAGGGGCGTGACGATAATGCCCGGCGCGATGGCGTTGAGCCGCGCCCCCCGCTTGCCCCATTCCACCGCCTGGGCCATCACCCGCTTCTCGTTGCAGCGCTTGGCCAGCTGATAGGCGTGCAGGGTATCCCGGATGTTTTCCGGGCGCAGAAAGTCCAGCTTCAGCAGCTCTTCCACAGGCGCGGTGGCCAGCAGCGCGTCCTGCCGGGCCGTCAGCGCCGGCATGCGCCAGCCGGACTGGCTGGAAATGGTGACCCCCACGCCGCCGGGAGCGATTACCCGGCCCACTTCTTCCAGCAGCACCGCCGTGCCGTACAGATCCACCTTCAGAATGGCTTCCACAGGCGCCTGACTGGGAGACACCCCCGCGGCGTTGATCAGCATTTTGATCTCGCCCTGCTTCTGCCCCTGGGCAATGAGCTTCCGAATGGATTCCCGGCTGGACAGATCCGTTTCCACGGCCGTCGCGTCGAAGCCCGCCTGATTCATGGTTTCGGCCACGGCCTGAGCGTTTTCAAGTTTCTTATCGCCCACGAAAATCTTCATGCCAGCGCCCATCCGCCGGGCAATGGCCATGCCGATCTGGCCCGCGCCGGTCAAAAGCATTACGTTCTTCATCTCTGATTCTTCCCTTTCCTCTGGTAGTCGTTCCTCCTCGCAAGCAGGCGCGGCGAATTTATTGCCCTGCTTTGATCCACTGGGCAAGCGCGTTTTTCGCGCCGTCCACGTCGCTGCCGCGAAGGGCAAGCCCGCTTTTGACCCTTGCCCCCGGCGCGGCTTTCTGAATCTCCCCCACCGTTCCGGAAAGGCCGCTGCCCTCATGGGTGCAGAAGGGATGAATGGTTTTGCCGGTGAAATCATATTTTTCAAGGAAGGTGTAAACCGCCATGGGCATGGTGCCCCAGTAATTGGGATACCCCAGATAAATCTCGTCGTAATCATCCAGATCGCCTGGCAGATTCAGCACCTCCGGGCGGGCGTTCCGCTGCAGGTCCGCCTTTGCCTCGGCGGTACAGGCGTCGTAGTCCTCGGAATAGGGCCGCGCCTGCTCAATCCGGTAAAGTGCGCCGCCGGTAACGTCCGCGATCATTTTCGCGGCCTTTTCCGTGTTTCCAACGGCAATGCGCCGGCGCGCGCCGCCGAAATAATTCTCTCCCGCGCGGGAATAAAATGCGATCAAAATGCCCATGTCAGATCTCCTTTCCCATTTCGTAGGCCTGCTTCATGGCCGGGTGGCGATAGATGTCGCCCTTATCCCAGGTACCGGTGCCAAAGATTACTCCCGCCTCCCTGGCCCCGGGCAGACAGCGCAGGTAGCCCCGGAAATCCGCCAGGGTTTCGTCGGCCGCGCTATGCTGCGGGTCGGCCGCCGTCACGATGAGATAGAACGTCTTATCCCGAATGGCCTGATAATCCGCCATGCAGCGATCGATCATGGTCTTCATCTGGGCGCAGATGGAATAAAAGTATACCGGCGAGGCCAGCGCGATTACATCCGCGGCCTTCATTGCCTCCAGCACCTGGGCCATGTCGTCCCTGCGCACGCAGACGTGATGCTCCATGCAGCCGTAACAGGCAAGACATGGGGCGATTTTCTTCTCCGCCAGGCGAATCTTCTCCGTCTCGTGGCCGCTTTCCGCCGCACCCTTCAAAAATTCATCGCACAACACCTCGGAATTGCCGCCCTTGCGCGGGCTTCCGCTGATCGCCAGTACCTTCATGGAAACAACCTCCCGCCTTTTTGATAGCTCAATTATATTCGAAATTCCAGTGGGTATCAATTTTTCTTTCGGTAGTTTTGCATAAGGAAAGCTTATGTGAGTGCAGCCTTCCTTGCCAGGTTGACAACCTTCTTATCTTCGTGCTACCATAATCGCAAAAGGAGGCGTTATCCATGCGCAAAAATATTGGCAAAAAGCCCTGGTTTTATCCGCTGCCGGTGCTCATCATCGGCACGTATGACGAAAACGGCGTTCCCGACGCCATGAACGCCGCCTATGGCGGACTTTACACCTCCAGCATGGTGGAATTCAGCATCTCCCACGGCCACAAAACCTTCAAGAACATCCAGCAGACGAAGGCCTTTACCGTCAGCTTTGCGGACGTGGAAAACATGACCCCCTGCGATTACGTGGGCCTGGTTTCCGGCAACGATACCCCGGACAAGATCGAAAAATCCGGCTGGACCGTTTCCCGGTCCGAATTTGTGAACGCGCCCATTTTCGAAGAATTGCCCGTTACCTGGGAATGCGAATTTGTGCGGGTCACGGAGGAGGGCAACGTGCTGGGCAGGCTGGTCAACGTCAGCGCAAATTCGCGGGTGCTGAACGAGGACGGCGTCATCTCCATGGAAAAATTCAAGCCCCTGGTATTCGACCACGCCACCTATGATTATCTGAAGGTGGACGGCGTGGTGGGCAAGGCCTTTGAGGAAGGCAAAAAACTGAAATAAGCAATCAAAAAAAACAGCCGCCGGGGCCTCTCGTCCCGGGGCTGTTTTGAGAAATGCAAAAGGATTGCCCGTCGTTACGCGAACTGTGCCTTCAGCATTTCCGCAAATTCCGTCACATAGGGATTCGCGTTCTGCCTGCGCCAGAAGGCGCAGTAATTGCGGCAGATGGGCTCATTTCCTCGCACCAGCGGAATGCGTGCGATGGACGTGCCCATCGTCGGCAGCGCGCTGACGCCCTCTACCGGCAGAAAGCCCCGGCGGCCAATGACCATCAGCCGGGCTTCCTCCAGATTTTCCGCGTACAGAAATTCTCCCGAAAAGCCCACCACCTGCTGATAATACGCCTGCTCCGTCTCCCGCTGGGCCGGGGAAGCAATCAGAATGCAGGGAACGTCCTTTAATTGTTCCGGGGAAATCCGCTCCAATTGCGCCAGCGGGCTCCGGGCGGAGACCTCCACCAAACTGCGGCAGGTAGTGAGAATCAGATTGACATATTCCTGAGAAAACGCCCGGCGCTGATCGTTGAGCACCAGATCCACCCGGCCCGTGCGCAGCAGGGCGTAAAGCTCCTCGTGATTGCCGTATTCCACCGACAGATTCACCTCCGGACGGCGGGCGGCAAATTCCGCCAGCGCCCGGTGAAATTCGCTGCCGGAATAGCAGCGCAGATAGCCGATGGTCAACCCCGCAGGATCGCCCTGAGCAATCTGGGCGGCCTCCGCGCACATTTTTTCATATTCCGCCGTGAAACTCAGGCTCTTCTGATAAAAATACGCGCCGGCGGCCGTCAGGGTAAAGCCGCGGTTTTTGCGCTCCAGCAGTGGAAACCCCAGTTCCTTTTCCAGTGCCTGAATCTGCTGGGAAATGGCGGACTGGGAAATATAGTTCTCCTCCGCCGCCTGGGAAAAGCTGTTCAGCCGAACCACCGACTGAAAATACCGCAGCCGCCTGAGCATGGCGCTTCCTCCTTCCACTGCCGTTTCTGAATCGCCCATCATACAAACGCCCATCATGCAAACAGCGTGCAGATCCCCGCAATCGCGGCGCAGGCGGGAATATCAATTGCAAAATGCATCGCGTGCGCCTTTTTGTTGTATCCAAACATCTGCGGCCCCACAACGCCCTTCAGTTCCGGATAAAAATGAGGAAAAAAGTTCGAATGGCACAGAAGGAACCAGTCAAAAAAGAGAATATCATAAATTTCCATGCAATACAGCATCGCCAGAAATCGCCCAAAGAATTGAAAAAAGCTGAAATGATTTTTTATGCCGTCCCCCGCGCCCAGAACCGCCGCCCCCAGGAACATCAAAACGGCAATAACCTCGATGATCCAACCCACAACATGCGCCCCGGGAAACCGCTCCTTTTTATCGGGAATCGCCGCCAGATTCTCCTTCGGCGCGGAACCGAAAAATCTTTTGTCCTGAATAAAGCCCACCGCGCCGTACAGAACGAGAAAATAGGCCGCCATAATCAGCACCGTTGCAAGAATCGTTACCGCCATTTTCGCCCTGACCTCCCAAGCCGTCGATTTCCCGCATTCATTATAGCATTCTGGCGCACGTCGGGCAAGAAACGACATAGAAAAATCCACCGGGATCTGTTCAAAATCACGGTGGACAATCTGGTGGAGCAT
>CACXHB010000163.1 GCA_902767315.1 uncultured Eubacteriales bacterium | reverse complement strand
CCGTCCAGGATCATCTGGTCGCCGGTGTAGGCATGCACGGTGGTCATGATGCCGCTCAGGATCGGGAAGTTGTCATTCAGAGCCTTGGTCATGGGGGCCAGGCAGTTGGTGGTGCAGCTGGCGGCGGAGATGATGGTGTCGGAGGCCTTCAGGGTCTCGTTGTTCACGTTGTAGACGATGGTGGGCAGATCGTTGCCGGCGGGAGCGGAGATAACGACCTTGCGGGCGCCAGCGTCGATATGGGCCTGAGCCTTGGCCTTGCTGGTGTAGAAGCCGGTGCACTCCAGCACAACGTCAACACCCAGCTTGCCCCAGGGGCAATCGGCAGCGTTCTTCTCGGCGTAGATCTTGATTTCCTTGCCGTCCACGATGATGGAATCATCGGTGGCTTCCACGGTGTGCAGGTTCTCGCCCAGCTTGCCGCAGTAGGATCCCTGAGCGGTATCATACTTCAGCAGGTGAGCCAGCATCTTGGGGGAAGTGAGGTCGTTGATCGCGACGACTTCGTAACCCTCGGCGCCAAACATCTGGCGGAAAGCAAGACGACCAATACGTCCGAAACCGTTAATAGCAACCTTAACAGCCATGACAAAAACCTCCTAATTTCGACTAGGTAGAAAGGTGATCCGTTTCATGCGGTTTTCCGCACTTCTCGGATTTTACAGTATCATTGTACCCCATTTGTCCGCATAAGGCAAGTGTTTTTTGGTAAAATGTACTTTTTTGTGAAGGAGAAAGTCAGTCCTCCAGCACCACGTCCCGGTAGAAGGACGTGCCGTCCAGCCGGGCTTTGGCCCCCAGCGCCTCCAGCGCCGTGGCGGAAACGTCGGCGAAGGTTTTGCGCACCCCCAGGTTCACACCCTCCTGCAAGCCCAAGCCGTACACCAGAAGGGGCACCTTTTCCCGGGTGTGGTCGCTGCCGGTGAAGGTGGGGTCGCAGCCGTGATCCGCGCAGACCATCAGCATGCCGTCCTCGCCCAGATACCGCAATACCTCCGGCAGCCGCCGGTCGATGGCCTCCAGCGCCTGGGCATAGGCCTCAGGATCCCGGCGATGGCCGCATTTGGAATCGGTATCCACCAGATTGGTGAACAAAAGGCCCTTCCAGTTGGGCTTTTTCAAAAAGTCGATGGTGGACTGCAGGCAGGCCTCGTTGCCGATGGCATGGTCGGACTTGGTAAGGCCCCGGTGATTGAAAATATCCTCGATCTTGCCCACGCCCAGCACGTCGAAGTTTTCTTCCTTCAAAACGTCCAGCAGGGTATCCCCCGTGGGATCCAGGGAGAAATCCCGGCGATTCCCCGTGCGCACAAAGGAGCCCGGTTCGCCTTCGAAGGGACGGGCGATGACCCGGCCCACCGCGTGTTCGCCCACCAGCAGCCGGCGGGCAATGCGGCAGATGTGCCACAATTCCGTGGGCGGAATAATGGATTCATGGGCGGCGATCTGAAATACGCTGTCGGCGGAGGTATAGACGATGAGCTTGCCGGTGCGCAGATGCTCCGGGCCCAGTTCTTCGATAATCGCCGTGCCGGAAGCGGGCTTGTTGCCGATCACCTGGAAGCCGGTTTCCCGCTCAAAGGCCTCGATTACCTCCGGAGGAAAGCCGTGAGGATAGGTGGGAAAGGGCTTTTTCAGGGTAAGGCCCGCAATTTCCCAATGGCCGGTGGTGGTATCCTTGCCGGCGGCGTTTTCGTGCATCAGTCCGTAGCAGCCAAGGGGAGCCTCTTCTTCCACGTTCTGATACCCCGTCGCGGCCAGCAGCCCCAGATCCTGCAGATTGGGCAGGTCGGGATGCTGGGTTTCAAACACATGGCCAAAGGTATCCGCACCCTTGTCGCCGTATTTTCCGGCGTCGTCCTGCCAGCCGGCCCCCAGTCCGTCGATTACCAAAATGACAACGCGTTTCATCTTTTTCATATTCTGCCCTCCATGCGCGTCAGCTCCGCCAGCTGCGCGATCATTTCGCCACAGGTGGGTTTCCCCCGCTGGGCGTCGATGGTATTTTGAAAGATTCCATATTGTCGGTCGATGTCTCCTCCGGCCCAGGCCAGGTCGATGACGTGGCTCATGGCCCGTTCCACCCGCCGGGCGTTCACCCCGCAGCGCATGCCGATCACCGGGTAAAGCCGCGCGGTCAACGCCTGCCCAAGGCGAATATCCTCCGACGCAAGGAAAATCCCCTGCAAAAGGTATTCCCGGCCGGGATGCTCCGGCACGCCCAGGTTCGTAAGCATTCCCTCCAGATAGCGGCGGGTCTTTTCCGGCACCGGCCGGTTTTCCACCGCCACCTCTCGCACCGCCCGGGCAAGATCTTCTCCGGAAGGATTCAGCCCCAGACAGGCCACCCCGGCGCTTCGGCCCGCGTCGCCCATTCCCATGGGCGTAAGCAGCACCACGCCGGGCACCCGCTGAAAGTATCCGCCCCGCAGGGCCCGGGCCAGGGATCTGCCGTCCAGACAGGGCAGCACCTCGTCCGCCACCGCCAGATCCGGTTCCAGTTTCCGGCACGCTTCCAGCGCCTGAGCGCCGTCGGTCGCCTCCGCACCAGGGGAAACGCCCATTTCCCGCAAAAGACCGGCCACTTTTTCCCGGCGACGCCGGTCCAATACGGCCAACACCGCCGTTATCATGGCGCATCCCCCTTCCGCTATGGGTTACAGAAAAATTTTTCGACGCATATGGCGCTTTTCCTTCCAAAAATGTGGCGTTCTTCCACAAAATATACAAAAAATCCAGGTGAAGCGCGCCGAAAAGACGCGCTCCCCCTTTTTTGTCAGGCGGCCTGGGCCTGCCGGGCCGTCTCCAGCATCCAGTCCAGATACACGCCGTAGCCCATGGCCGGGTCGTCCACGTACACGTGGGTCACCGCCCCCACCAGAAATCCGTCCTGCACCACCGGCGACCCGCTCATGCCCTGCACGATACCGCCGGTGATTTTCAGCAGCGCTTCATCCGTTACGCGAATGGTAAACGAGCGCATGGCCGGGCTGTTCTGCTTTTCCAGCCGCACGATTTCGCAGGCGTATTCCCGGATTCCCTGGCCCACGTCGCAGAGAATCCCGGCGCTGCCCGTGCGCATCTTATCCCGGCCGGCGGCCTCCAGCCCCTGAGGATACAGAGAATTCTCCATCTCCCCCGCCGCCTGTCCAAAGATGCCATAGGCGCTGTTTTCCTCAATGGAACCCAGGGCGCTCTCCCGCACGAATTGGCCCGTCAGTTCTCCCGGCCTGCCGGATTGTCCCTTTTCCACGCCCAGCAGCGCGTTTTCGTAAATTCCTCCGCCGCGAATGGGCAATACTACCCCTGCGTCCCCATCGGTAATGGCGTGGCCCAGCGCCCCGTAACCGCCGCTTTCCGGATCGTAATAGGTCAGGGTGCCGATGCCCGCTGCGCTGTCTCGCACCAGAACGCCCAATTTGTACCCGCCCGTCTGCCGGTCAAAGGCAGGCGTTACGTGCACCCGGCGGATTTCGCCGTTTCTCTGGTAAGTCAGCGTACACCGATCCCCCGACAGCTCCCGGGCCAGATCGGCGGCGCTTTCCACCGGAAAACCGTCGATTTCCGTAATCACGTCTCCCGGCCGAAGCCCCGCCAGCCGGGCCGGACTGGGCGCCCCCGCCACATCGGAAGCCCCCGCCACCACCGCGCCCCGGGTGGATACCGCCACCCCAACGGTAAATCCCCCGGGAATCAGCATCTGCGCCGACGCCGCCGAAATCGACAATGCCATGGCCCCCAGCAATGCCGCCGCTTTTGAGAACCCTCTCAACGGAAATTCCTCCCTTCGCCGCGCTTCCCCTGCGCCGCCTGATTAACTTCCCCGAAGCGGCCCGGGCGTACCCAGGCAAAATGCGGCGTTCATGGGATTGTGCCCAAGGGAAAAACCGGCCCCGGCGGCTTTCGCAACCGATTTGCGACATTTTGCTACTTTTACCATATTATTCCACGGAAAACTGTTGCGTAAAATGCCGATTCCGCTTATAATATAAGGTATATTGGCGTCGATTTCTGCACGGAGGATGCTTATGCTCAATTTTTCGCCGGAACCGGTGCGGGGCCGGCATGTACTGGCGGCGCTTTCCGGCGGCGCGGATTCCGTGGCGCTTTTGCTGCTATTGTGCCGCGCCCGGGACGAGGGTATTCTCACCCTGTCCGCCGCGCATTTCGATCATGGTATTCGCGGCGCGGAAAGCCGGGCGGACGCGGAATTCTGTCAGGCCCTCTGCCGGGAAAGGGACGTGCCCCTGTTTCTGGGAAAGGGCGACGTGCCCGCGGCGGCCCAATTTCTGGGGGAAGGGCTGGAATCCTGCGCCCGACGATTGCGCTATGATTTTCTCAATCGCTGCGCGAAAATCGCCGGGGCCGATTGCATCGCCCTGGCCCATCATCAGGACGATCAGGCGGAAACGGTTTTGATGCACCTGCTTCGGGGCGCCGGTCTAGCCGGGGCCTGCGGTATGCGTCCCCTGTCCGGCCTGCTATATCGGCCGCTGCTGGGAGTTTCCAAATCGGAAATCATCGCCTTTTTGCAAAAACAGGGCCAGTCCTGGCGGGAGGACAGCACCAATCAGACGCCGGATACCCCCCGGAACACCCTGCGGCTGACGCTTCTGCCGGAAATGGAAAAGACCTTTCCCGGCGCATCCCGGGCCCTCGCCCGCTATGCGGCCAACGTGCAGGCCGATCAGGATCTTCTGGAAAAATACACCGACGCTTTCCTGCGGGAACGGGCGCGGCCCTTTTACCGGGGCTGGGCGCTCCACCGAAAGGAGGCGGAACCGGCGCTTCTGCGCAGGGCGCTTTTGCGGCTCTGCGGGCCGGAAACCTCTTCTGAGACGCTGGAGCGGCTGCTGACCCTGGAAACCGCCCTGGACGTACGGAAGGATTTGCGGGCAGAAGCCTGGGGCGAGGAGCTGTATCTGCTCTCCCCCTTTGTTCCGCCGGAGGAAGTGCCGCTGAATCTTTCCGGAGAGACGGTTTTGCCCGGCATATGCACCGTCCGGTGCGCCCCCTGGCCGCCGGAGCCGGAAAAGATGCAAAAGGAAATTCAGGTATTGGATCCCACGGCGCTGACGGGGGCGGTATTGCGCACCCGGCGGCAGGGCGACCGAATTCACCCCCTGGGTATGAAAGGGACCAAGTCCCTTTCGGACTACATGACGGATTTGAAAATTCCCCGCCCGCTGCGGGACGGCGTTCCCCTGATCGCCAGGGGTAATACCGTTCTGTGGGCCGTGGGTCTGGGCGTCTCTCAGGATTGCGCCCTGAAAGGCGACGCCGCGGTGCGGTTGGAATGCAAATATTTTACTGGAGGCTGCAAAGCATGATAAGAGACGATATCGCCAGGGTTCTCATCAGCGAGGAACAGATTCAGCGCCGGATTTCGGAGCTGGCCGCGCAGATTACCGAAGACTACCGGGACAAGGAGCCCATCCTGGTGTGCATTCTCAAGGGCGCGGTGCTTTTCTATTCCGATCTGACCCGCCGCATCGATACCCACATCTCCATGGACTTCATGTCCGTTTCCAGTTATGGCGACGGCACCGTCTCTTCCGGCAAGCTGACCATCCGTCAGGATCTTTCCAAGTCCGTGGAAGGCCGGCACGTGATCATCGTGGAAGACATCGTGGATTCCGGCCGGACGCTGAGCCTGCTGAAGGCGCATTTGGCCGAAAAGCAGGCCGCCTCCGTGCGCATCTGCTCTTTGCTGGACAAGCCCTCCCGGCGGCTGGAAGGCCTGGATCTGCCCATTGATTACAAGGGCTTCCAGGTGGAAAACGAATTCGTGGTGGGCTACGGCCTGGATTATGCGGAACGCTACCGCAACCTGCCCTACGTGGGCGTGCTGAAAAGCGAAGTATACGAAAACTAACCGCCGGCTGCAGACCGGAGGAAGACCCGGAAAGAGAGGTATCCGTTGTTGAATCAAAAGAAAAAGTTCAGCCTGCTCAGAGGGCCGCTGATGTACCTGCTTTTGCTGGTGGTCATCGTGCTGATGGTCCGGATGCTGGGCACGCCCTCCAAGGACGGCACCAACATTACCCTGACCTATTCCGAATTGCTGGATTGGATTCAGGCAGACCTGAAAAACGACGAGGGCCTGACCCTGACGGAGGACGAAAAGGGCAAGACCATCGAAAGCATCGAAATCACCGGCACGGAACTTACGGGCAAAACCGCCGGCGTGGAAACCATTTCCAGCGTCATTCCCAGCGAGGATCAGTTTTATACCGACGTGGCCAACATTTACGAATCGGTGCTGGGCCATTCGGTGAACCCCACGGAATATCGCTTCACCTTCTCCTCCAAGGTGCCCGAGGGCACTCCCTGGTGGTATGACTGGATTCCGCTTCTGATCTCCGTTTTGCTGGTGGGGCTTTTCATGTTCCTGATGCTGCGTCAGCAGTCCGGCGGCGCCAAGGGCGGCATGATGTCCTTCGGCAAAAGCCGCGCCCGCAGGGAAAATCCCGGCGAGGGCAAGGTCACCTTTGCGGATGTAGCCGGCGCGGAGGAAGAAAAGGAAGAGCTGAAGGAAATCGTGGAATTCCTGAAGGCCCCCTCCCGGTTTACGAAAATCGGCGCGCGCATTCCCAAGGGCGTTCTGCTGGTGGGCCCTCCCGGCACGGGCAAAACCCTGCTGGCCCGGGCGGTATCCGGCGAGGCCGGCGTGCCATTCTTCTCCATTTCCGGTTCGGACTTTGTGGAAATGTTCGTAGGCGTGGGCGCTTCCCGCGTGCGCGACCTGTTTGACGAGGCCAAGAAAAATGCCCCCGCCATCGTCTTCATCGACGAAATCGACGCCGTTGGCCGCCAGAGAGGCGCGGGCCTGGGCGGTGGACACGACGAGCGGGAGCAGACCCTGAACCAGCTGCTGGTAGAAATGGACGGCTTCACCTCCAATACCGGCATCATCGTCATGGCGGCTACCAACCGCGCCGACATTCTGGACCCCGCGCTGCTGCGTCCCGGCCGTTTCGACCGTCAGATCACCGTGGGCTATCCGGACGTGAAGGGCCGCGAGGAAATTCTGAAGGTGCATGCCCGGAATAAGCCCCTCAGCCCGGAAGTAGACCTTTCCGTGGTGGCCCGGCGTACTCCTTACTTCACTGGCGCAGATCTGGAAAACGTGCTGAACGAGGCCGCCATCCTCACCGCCCGCTCCGGCGGACAGGTGATTACCATGGCCACTGTGGAAGAAGCCATCACCCGGGTCATGGCCGGCCCGGAAAAGCGTTCCCGCAAGGTCACGGAAAAGGACCGGGAGCTGGTGGCCTATCACGAGAGCGGCCACGCCATCGTCAGCTACTATATTCCCGAATGCGATAAGGTGCACGAAATCACCATCATCCCCCGCGGACAGGCCGGCGGCTACACCATGTATCTGCCGGAAGAAGAGATCAGCTTCGTCACCACCTCCCACCTGCGGGCCCAGATGGCCAGCCTGCTGGGCGGCCGGGTTGCCGAACAGCTGGTGCTGGGGGATGTGTCCACCGGCGCTTCCAGCGACATTAAGCGCGCCACTGAAATCGCCCGGGGCATGGTCACCGAATACGGCATGAGCGAAAAGGTCGGCCCCATCTATCTGGGCAGCGAGCACGAGGTGTTCCTGGGCAAGACCTTCAATCAGCAGAATTCCAGCTTCTCCGAAGAGGTTAACGCTCTCATCGACCGGGAAGTGCGGGATCTGCTGGAAGAGAGCTACGCCCGCGCCAAGGATATTCTGGTGACTCACATGGATCAGCTGCACGGCCTTTCTTCCCTGCTGCGGGAGCGCGAAAAGCTGGATTACGACGAGTTCGACCGCTTCATGAAGGGCCAGCCCCTTCCCGCCCCCAAGAACGTGAACGAAGAAATGGAAAAGCTTCGTCAGCAGGCCCGGGAAAATCAGAACACCAATAACAACAACGCATAATTCTTCTTCTCTTTCCTGGCGGGGGGTGCAAATGCATCTCCCGCTTATTGTTCGTCTTTTAGCCCAATTATTCACCGCCCGTTAACAAAGTTTGCTTGCTTTTCTCGGCAAAATATCGGATAATATCCTTGGTACTTCAAATAACGTTCGTATTTTTGAGCATTCTAGGGAGGCGCCTTATGAAAAAGACCAACCAGCTGTACGAGGGCAAGGCCAAGAAGGTTTTCGAAACCGATCAACCCGATCTTCTGATCGTTTCCTACAAAGACGACGCCACCGCCTTTAACGGCCTGAAAAAGGGCACCATTCTGGGCAAGGGCGCCATTAATAACCGGGTGACCAACCACCTGATGAAGCTGCTGGAAAAGCAGGGTGTGCCCACGCACTTTGTGGAAGAGCTGAACGACCGGGAAACCGTGGTTCGCCGGGTGCAGATCGTTCCCCTGGAGGTCATCGTGCGTAACATCGCCGCCGGTTCCCTCTCCAAGCGCCTTGGCCTGCCCGAGGGCACCAAGCTGAAGAAGACCGTGCTGGAATTCTGCTATAAAAACGACGAACTGGGCGATCCCATGGTCAACGAATCCCACATCTACGCCATGGATCTGGCCACGAAGGAAGAGCTGGACACCATCACCCGCCTTTCTCTGAAGATCAACGAGATTCTGGGCGAATATCTCATGGAAAACCACATCGAGCTTATCGATTTCAAGCTGGAGTTTGGTCGTCTGGCGGATGGTACCATCGTGCTGGCGGACGAAATTTCCCCCGACACCTGCCGTTTCTGGGACAGCGTTACTCAGGAAAAGCTGGACAAGGACCGTTTCCGTCGGGATCTGGGCGGCGTGGAAGACGCATATCAGGAAGTGCTGCGCCGGCTTCTGGGGGAATAATCTGGTCTGGCGAAAAAATGCAATCGAAAACGGCGTGACCGAAAGGTCACGCCGCAGACTGTCGAAAAACCCTTGGAGAGCTCGAGAGGGCCAAAGCCCTCTCGAATTTCAATCGTGCCCAGCGGCATGTACGGTGG
>CACXHB010000162.1 GCA_902767315.1 uncultured Eubacteriales bacterium | reverse complement strand
GATTTTCCGCCGCAAAAATCCTCCCGTGCCCACCGTACATGCCGCTGGGCACGATTGAAATTCGAGAGGGCTTTGGCCCTCTCGAGCGCTCCAAGGGTTTTTCGACAGTCTGAAGCCCCGACCATTTCTGATCGGGACTCTGCGTGGATTTACTTCAGCGTGATAATCACCCGGCGATAGGGTTCTTCGCCCTCGGAATGGGTGGTCACCTCGGGGTCGTTCTGCAGCGCGGAATGGAGAATGCGCCGCTCGTAGGGGTTCATGGGCTCCAGCGCCACCCGCTTGCCGGTCTTCTTGGCGCGGTTGGCCATGCGGACGGCCAGCTTGCGCAGGGCCTCTTCCCGCTTGGCGCGGTAATTTTCCGTGTCCAGAGACACCCGCAGGTAATCCTCCCGGCCGCGATTGACGCACAGACTGGTGAGATACTGCACGGAATCCAGGGTTTCGCCCCGGCGGCCGATGAGCATGCTCATGTTTTCGCCGGCCATCTTCACCCGCAGCTGTTCCGGGGTTTCCATGATCTCTATGGTCACCGGCGCGCCCATGTGCTGGGTCAGCTGGGCAATGAAATCCCGGGCCTTGACGGCGGAAGGGCTGAGCTGCTCTTCGGGAGTAGCCACGAAGGGCTCTTCTTCCACCACAGGCGCGGCCACGGTTTCGGGGGCTTCCGTCTTGGGTGCGTCCTTGCACTCCCGGCGATTGCGGGGTTTGCTCTTGCGCTCGGGCTTGGGCTCCTCGGCGGCTTCCGCTTCGGGCTTCTTTTCTTCCTTCTTCTGCTGGGGCTGCTTGGCGGGACGGGACTTCTTGGGGGCCGCGCCGCCGTCCAGGCTCAGCTTGGGCATGTCGATATCGAATTCGTCCTTGCCGGCGTTTTTCCGGGTCAGGCGCACCTTGGCGGGCTTGCCAAAGATGCCGAAGATGCCGGGACTGCCCATTTCAAGAACTTCGATGTCGCAATCGGCCAGGTCACAGTTGAGCTGCTCAAGACCCAGGCGCGTAGCCTCTTTTACGGTCTTGGCGCTGATTTCTATGGAATTCAAGGCAAAATGCCTCCTTCGTCAGATCAAATGTCGTCGTCCTCATCGGCGGATGCGTTCTGGGCTGCCAGGCGATCCTGCCGTGCAAAGATCATGTTCATTACCAGCTGCTGCGCGATGACGAAGATGTTGCCCACGGCCCAGTACACGGCGAAGGCGGAAGTATAGCCCGCGCAGATGTACAGGGAGAACAGGGGGAAGAACCACTTCATCATGGCGCTGTTCATGGGATTCTGCTGCGCGGCGGCCGCGGCGGCTGCGTCGTTGGCGGCGCCGGGCTGCATCTGGGTCTGCTGCGCGGAGGAGACCTTGGTCATGAAGACCTGGCTCAGCGCGGCGAACAGGGGCAGAATGAACAGGCCGTTGGCATACTGGGTAAACGCGGCCCAAGTGGTGGGATAGGAGATGTTAATGAAAAGCACCCGGATGGTCTGAAACAGATTGGCGCCGTAATTCAGGTTGATGTACTGGGTGTACATGGCCGCCAGATCCATGCCTTCGGGAATCACCAGGGTGTGCCCCGCGGCTTCCACGGCGGTCTTCGCCGCGGTGAAGGAGGGCAGAATGGTGGAGCCGAAGTTATCGGGCTGGAAGATATTGCGAATCCACAGGAAGGATTCGGTGGCCACGGGCGCAACGTCCTTTACGCCGTCGGGGCCCGCTTCAATGAGCCGGTTCATCAGGCCAAAGAGCATTTCGCCGGTTTTGGCCGTGGCGATGTTGCGCATGGCGCCGAACATGATGAACAGCACCACCAGCTGCAGCAGCATGGGCAGACAGCCCATCAGGGGATTGACGTGCTCCTTTTTATAGAGCTCGCTGATTTTGCGGTTCAGCTTGTCCTTATCGTTGGCATATTTTTTCTGCAGCTCCATGGCCTTGGGCTGCACCTTGGACATGGCGCGCATGCTCTTGCGGCTTTTCACGTCCAGGGGCAGAAGCACCAGACGAACCAGCAGGGTAAAAATCACCACCGACCAGCCGTAGTTGCCTACAAAGCTGTAGATGCCGTTCAATACGCTTTCAAAAATGCTTGTCATGGGGTCGATATCTCCCTCGCGGCACAGGGGCCGTTATTTTCGGTCTTTGCGTGCCTTCAGATCGGGCACGGGGTCGTATCCGCCCTTGCAGAACGGATTGCAGCGCACAACGCGCCAAACCGCGAGAGCGCCTCCCCGAATGGCGCCGTATCGTTCCACGGCCTCATAGGCGTATTCCGAGCACGTGGGCCGAAACCGGCAGGCAGGGGGCAGCCCCGGAGAGATATGGCGCTTGTAGAAACGCAGCGCGGCCAACAGGGCGCGCGCAGCGAGACTCACGGCGCGTCCTCCCGAAACAGACCGGCGCGGCGAATCACCCCGGTCAATTCCGTTGTCAGCTTCTCGTGAGCAATGTTTCTGGCAGATGGCCGCGCCACGAACACGTAGCGTCCGGCCTTCATCCCGGTCAGCATCTTGCGTACGTCCTCGCGCAGGATGCGCCTGATGTGATTGCGGGTTACGGCGCCTCCAACCTTGGATGAAACCGAAAATCCCACCCTTACGCCTCGGCCCTTGCAATACACCAGGGTCAGGTTGCGGGAGGGATAGCTCTTCCCCTTACGGTAAACGTAACGGTAATTGCGGTTACCGCCCAGCCGGACCGCGCGGGAAAACCCTTGCGATCCGGCCGTGGCAGGTTTATCCTTCCCAGTCATCTGGCTTATGCGGACAGGGTCTTGCGGCCGCGCAGACGGCGGGCCTTCAGCACGTTACGGCCGCTCTTGGTCTTCATGCGGGCACGGAAGCCGTGAACCTTGGACCTCTGACGCTTCTTGGGCTGGTAAGTACGGAACATGATGAAACACTCCTTTTATTGTAGTCAATATTTCATTCGCTTATCGCGGAACCCCCATGGTACAACCACTGTATTATAAAGGATATTCGCCATTTTTGTCAAGCAGAATCGCGTGAAGGGGCGCATATAAATTTTCCCGGATTTTTCGCCCCTCTGTGGGAGATTTTCCGGCGCATTTTTATAGAGAACTTTTTTCCAAACCATTGCAAAATCCGCCGAATTATGCTAGCATAAATACGGATTTTTAACGGTATAAATCCAAAGTATGTTAGGAGGTTTTCCCATCATGAAAAAGACCGTTCTTGCAATCCTGCTGGCGCTGGCTCTGGTCATGATGCCCCTGTGCTCCCTGGCTGAGGGCGGCACCATCGTCATCCTGACCCCCACTGAGGATCACGGCTGGACCGGCTCCGTGGCGACCTTCGCCCAGGCCTCTGCCGACGAGATCAATTCTCAGGCCATGTACACCGCCGAACTGCTCACTTCCGCCGGCGCGGACGAGCAGATCGACAAGATCGACGATCTGGTGGCCAACCGCGCGGACGAAATCGCCGGCGTGGTAATCCTGCCCATGGACAACACCGTGGAAAACGCCATCATGAGCCTCATCGCCAACGACATCCCCTACGTCGCCTTTGACCGCATCATCGACGGCGTGAAGGACGACGCTGTGGCCAATGTCAGCGGCGATAACGAAGGCGTGGGCGCCGCCGTGGCGGCTTACTTCGTTTCCCTGGGCCTGCAGCCCGGCGACGAAGTGGTTGTCTTCGAAGGCGACACCTCTTCCGTTACCACCTTCCGGAACGACGGCTTCAAGGCCTACCTCACCGGTGAAAAGGACTACAACGGCGAATTCATCGCCGACGACGCCAAGTGGACCGAGGATCAGCTGTCCTCCCTCACCTTCTCCGGCGCCATGAACTGGAGCCGCTCCACCGCCAAGGAATACTTCGAGACCCTGATGAGCGACCCCAACAACGCCTCCATTAAGTGGTTCTATTCTCAGGACGATGAATTCGCCCTGGGCATCATGGAAGCGCTGGAAGGCTCCGCCATCGACGACGCCACCAAGCAGACCATCCTGGACAACAAGATCGTCATCTCCGCTGCCGGCGGCTCCGAAGCGCTGTATTCCGTGCTCCGCGGCGAAGACAAGGCCGACCTGGCCGCCAACTTCGGCGGACTGGCCGTGGCTACCTACAGCCCCGCGATGATTCAGGACGCCGTGGAACTGATGGTCGCCTACCTCAACGGCGAGGAGATCACCAAGGATTACGTGGTTCCCGTGGAAATCGTCACCTCTGAAAACGTGGCCGATTACGTGGGCTTCAACTAATCGATTCGTTTGATCCTTTTCAGGCTGTCGCCGCTGAGGCGGCAGCCTGCGTCTTTCCCGGGCAGGATTTTCCCCTGCCAACGACTTCTTTGCCGGAGATTGATAAGCCATGAACATACTCAAAATGGAGGGTATCTGCAAAGCCTTTAACGGCGTTCCCGTGCTGGATCACGTTTCCCTCTCCATCGATCAGGGTGAAATTCACACCATTCTGGGGGAAAACGGCGCCGGGAAATCCACGCTGATGAATATCCTCACCGGCGTGCTTCCTCTGGACCAGGGCCGCATCACCTTCCTGGGCCAGACGCTGATTCAGCCCACCGTGCCCATGACCGAAAAGCTGGGCATCGCCTTCGTCCACCAGGAACTGAACCTGTTTCCCCACATGAAGGTTTATGAAAACCTCTTCCTCCGCCGGGAAATCACCCATCCCCTGGGCATGCTGAACAAGCGGGAAATGATCCGCCGCAGCCAGGCCCTGTTTCAGGAAATGGGCGTGGACATCGACCCCAAAGCGCTGGTGGCCGATTTGAAAACCGGTCAAAAGCAGCTTTTGGAAATCGCCCGGGCGCTGCTGTTCGATGCAAAGCTGCTGATTCTGGACGAGCCCACCACGGCCCTGAATAACGAAGAAATCGATCGACTTTTCATGCTTCTGCGCCGCCTTCGGGACGCAGGCAAGTCGTTTATATTCATTTCCCACAAGATGCCGGAAATTTTCGCCATTTCCGATCATTACACCGTGCTGCGCAACGGCCGCTTCATTGCCCGGGGCGCCATTTCCGAAACCAACGGCGAGGCCCTGGCCCGGCTGATGGTGGGCGAAAGCTACGTCTCCGGCGATCTATACCAGCCCCGGCCCCTGGGCCCGGAGGTTCTGCGGGTCAGCCGGCTCACCGGCGCGGGCTTTACCGACGTTTCCTTCTCGGTGCGCCGGGGCGAGATTCTGGCCCTCACCGGCCTGCAGGGCTCCGGCAGCAGCGAGGTCATGCAGGCGCTGTTCGGCGCGCTGATTCCCGAAGCCGGGGAAGTGGCCGTCAACGGCAGGGCGCTGCCCTCCTTCGGCATTCATGCGGCCATGCAGGCGCGTATCTCCATGCTGCCCTCCAACCGGAAGGAAAATTCCGTCTTCCCGGATCTTACCATCCTGGAAAACACCACCATCGCCGAACATACCCTCTCCGCCCGCCGGCAGCACATCTCCCGCCGGAAGGAACAGCAGACCTACGGCGAAATGCGGGAGCTTCTGAACATCAAGGCCCCCAACCCCACCGGCGCGGTAACCGCCCTTTCCGGCGGCAATCAACAGAAGGTGTTCCTGGCCCGGTGGCTGTGCACCCAGGGCGAGATCCTGCTGCTGGACAATCCCACCCAGGGCATCGACGTGGGCTCCAAGGCGGAGATTTACCGGCTGATTCTCAAATTGGCCGAATCCGGCAAGACCATTCTCATCAATACCCTGGAAATCGGCGAAATGCAAAAGGTCGCCGACCGCTGCGCCGTGTTTTACGACGGCCGGCTGATGCAAATTCTTTCCCACGACCAGATTGACGAACACACCGTCATGATGGTTTCCACCAATGCGGCAATGGAGGCATAAAGCGATGGACAAAAGCAGACGTTCCCCCTGGAAGGTGCTTTCCGGTCTCTGGAGCAATTACAGCTTCATCTTCATTTTTGTGGTTATTTTCCTGGCCTATTATCTGGTGAGCCCCCATCTGACCTGGACCGGCATCACCAACATCCTGCGCCATTCCGCGGACGTGGGCATCATCGCCCTGGGTATGGGCCTGGTGGTCATTACCGGACAGATCGATTTGTCCGTGGGCTCCATGCTGGCCTTCGTGGGCGGCTGCACCATCATGGTTTATAACGTTACCAACAGCATCCTTCTGGCCTTCCTGGCCGCCGTGGTGTGCGGCACGGTCTGCGGCCTGATCAACGGCGTCCTGGTGGGCCGGGCCAAAATGCCCGCCTTTATCGCCACCCTGGCCACCATGCTCATTTACCGCAGCCTGACCCGCTATATCTGCAGCGAAATCCCCACCACCCTTTCCGGCGGCAGCAACAGCCTTTTCAAGCTCATGCGGGGCGATAAAATCGTCAGCGCCCTGAAGCTCCACGAAGGCACCGATATGTATAAGGTCTTCTACAATTTCGGCAACGGAAAATTCCTGGGCCTGCCCGTCACCGGCATTTTCCTGCTTATGATCACCATCGTCATCGTCTATGTCACCACCTCCACCAAGTACGGCAAATCCCTCTATGCCGTGGGCAGCAACGAACGCGCCGCCCGGCTGTGCGGCATTAATGTGGATCGCTGCCGGGTCAGCGTGTTCGCCATTACCGGCCTGCTTACCGGCATCAGCGCCTTTTTGTGGATCGGCATGAACGCCTCCATCGACCCTGCCACCACCGGCTCCAGTTATGAAATGTACGCCATCGCCGCCGTGGTGCTGGGCGGCATCAACATGGCAGGCGGCCGCGGCCGCTGCATCGGCATTCTCTTCGGCGTTATGAGCTACACCATCATCGACAAGATCATCGTGTCTTTGAAGCTGAATACCCAGCTGAACGATACCGTGAAGGGCGCGATTCTCATTATCGCCATCCTGATCCAGACCGTGGGCCCCATGATTCGGGAATCCCTGCGGGCTCGCCGGATTCGCCGGCAAATGTCCAAACAGGAATAAAGAAAAATCCGGGGCCCCTGGGCCGCCTGTGATATGGACCCAGTTTTCTGGACACCAGCTTAAAAATAAGAATTAGGTTATGGCCATG
>CACXHB010000161.1 GCA_902767315.1 uncultured Eubacteriales bacterium | reverse complement strand
GCCTCGCGGGCCGCCACGGGCATGTCGGAGGTGTTGGCGATCAGCACCGTGCGCTTCATCAGCGTTTCACCGGTGCGGGGGTCGTGCAGGCCGGGGAACTCATTCAGCACGTCCGTCATTTCGTTGCCGCGCTCACCGCAGCCCACATAGACGATGATGTCCGCGTCCGCCCACTTGGCCAGCTGATGCTGCACCACGGTTTTGCCGCTGCCGAAGGGGCCGGGCACCGCCGCCACGCCGCCACGGGCGATGGGGAAAAAGGTATCGATGACCCGCTGCCCGGTGACCATGGGCTCGGTGGGCGCCAGCTTCTCCAGATAAGGCCGGCCACGGCGCACGGGCCATTTCTGCAGCATGGGCACCTTGCGCATTTCGCCGTCCGCCGTGCGCACGGTGCACACGGGTTCTACGATGGTATAGCTGCCGCTTTCGATGGATTCCACGGTGCCTTCCACGCCCATGGGAACCATGATCTTATGCTCCACCACGGGGGTTTCCTGCACCAGACCCAGGATGCTGCCGGGCCGCACCCGGTCGCCTACCTTGGCCACGGCTTCAAAGTACCATTTTTTTTCGTGATCCAGCGCGTCCACGCTGACGCCGCGGGTGATGCGATCCCCCGCCTGAGCGCGGATTTTGTCCAGCGGGCGCTGAATTCCGTCGAAGATGGATTCGATCAGCCCCGGCGCCAGCTCCACGGAAAGGGGCGCGCCGGTGGAATACACGGGCTCTCCGGGGCCCAGACCGGCGGTTTCCTCGTAAACCTGAATGGAAGCCCGGTCGCCCCGCAGTTCGATAATTTCGCCCACCAGTTTTTTATCCGAAACGCGCACCACGTCGTACATGGTGGAATCGGCCATGCCTTCCGCCACGATCAACGGGCCCGCAACCTTTACAATGGTTCCCTGTCCCATTCGCTCAACCTTCCTCCTTGAACAGGATGTTTGCGCCCACGGCCTTTTCCACGTTGGCCCGTACGGACGCCATGCCATACCCGGTAACCCCCGAAGGCCCCGGGATGGGAATCACGGCGGGCAGCGCGCTGCTTCTGAATCGGGAAATGGTTTCCTCAATCTGTTCCGCCATGTCTTCGGTAATGTAGATAATCGCGCAGCCCTGTTTCGCCAGGTCGAACACCGCCCGGGAAGCTTCCTGAGGGGTTTCGACGCAAACGTCGGTTATTCCGATGGCTCGAAAGGCCTGCACGACCTCTCTGGGGCCCACCGCTGCCATTTGAATCATAGTGCCTCCCATGCTACGCATACGTCGCCCGCAGTCGACTGCGGATGCCTTCCTCCGCCGCCCCCACGGCTTTGCCGGTTACAATGAGCCGCACGGCGGAAATTTCCCGCATGCGAGCCAGATAAAAGCCCACCAGGGGCATGACGTCGTCCACATCGTACCGGTGGTTTTTGATCAGCTGCATCAGATAATCGTCCATTTCCCGCTCCAGGGAAGCAATATCCTCGGTCAGGTCCATGGGATAGGGCCAGGCGCTGAGAATCTCTCCGGGGGCAACCTTACCGCCGGGCACCGCCGCGCGAAGGTATTCTCCCTCCAGCCCCAATTTCTGCATCCGCAGAGCCATGCGGGCATTGGTGAAATCCGCCTGACAGGCGAAATATTCCCGCAGCGCCTGGGGGCAGCGGCGGCTCTTTTCCAGCCGTTCCGCAATCAGGCGAAAACAGAGCTGATCCAGCAGAAAGTCTACCCAGGCGGGAGACCCGCCGTCGGCGCATTTTTCCCGAACCGCCTGAACGGTCTGGGCGTATTCCGCCGGCAGAAGGCTCATGTCGTGGTTTTCAATGGCCGCCCGGAGCTTTTCCGGATCCGTGGGGCCGTTGGACGAAAGCCGCTGCGCCGGTTTACCCAGCATCTGCGCCTTCAAAAGTACCTTCAGGTTCAGCATATCGTATTGCAGAAGGAACAGATCCGTCAAAACCGGATCGGCGCTGCATTCCTTCAGAAAGGCGCAGGCCTCCTTCTGGCGATTTTCCGCCGCCTGTTCCAGTTCCGCCCGGCTGGAAATTTCTCCCCAGCCCGCCTCCGCCAGCATGCGGAAGGCCTCCTGGGCGTCCTGCGCGGTCAGGAGCTTTTCGATAACGTCCTGCTTCAGCAGCGTGGACTCCAGGGCCCGCACCCGGCCAATGGCAAATTCATGACTGATCTGGGGCATGGTTTCACCTCTTTCCGGGCCTGCTCAATGAAAGAGCAATTCCGCCGCCTGGGCCTCCAGAGAAGGCCGAATTTCGTTCAGGATACTCCGATAGGTCAGATCCACCGTCATGCCGCCCCGCTGCAGCAGCAGGCCGCCGTCGGAAACGCTTTGGTCCACCCGGCGGGCGAGCTGGCCCGGCACGCCCTTTTCGGACAGAAGACGATTGACCTGATCCACAAAAGCTTCGTCAAAAATCTCCGCCTGACGGGGAGAAACCGCCAGGGTTTCGTCGCCCTGGGCCGCTTCCAGCAGCTTGCGGGTCATAAATTCTCGGGCCTCTGCCGGATTCATGGCCTCCATTCGGGCCAGCGTTCCGCCGAAGGTCTCGTCCAGCAGCCGGCGCTTCATGGAAAGCAGCTCCTTGCGCTGATCCAGTTCCGCCATGCGCATCATGGTGCGCCGCTGTTCCTCCGCCGCCTGCCGGGCCTTTTCCCGGGCGGCCTGTTTGCGGGCCGCGGATTCTTCCTCCGCTTTGGCCCGCATTTTCTCTACGGTTTCCCCGGCCTCCGCCAGGGTCTTGGAAGCGCTCTGCCGGGCGTCTTCCAGGATTTTTTCAATAATGGCGTCCGCCTTCAAGGCCGCACCCTCCTTTCCCAGTAAAGCGCATGCATTACACGCCGCTCTGGATCAGGAAGGAAGCCAGCAGCGCCAGCACCGCGTAGGTTTCCACCATAACGGTCAGCACGATGCCCTGGCCCACGCTGTCGCCGCGCTTGCCCAGCAGACCGATGGCAGAGCAGGCCACCCGGCCCTGAAGCTTGGCGGAGAAGAAGCCTACGATGGCAATGGGCAGGCAGGCGATGAACAGCTGCACGCCCTGAGCGATGGTCAAGGTCACGTCGCCGCCCAGAATGGGGGTCTTCAGAAGCACCAGGAAGCCGATCAGGAAGCCGTAAATGCCCTGAGTACCGGGCAGCAGCTCCAGCACCAGGCACTGACCGAACCGCTCGGGCTTTTCGCTGATCACGCCCGCGGCGGTTTCGCCCGCCATGCCCACGCCTTTGGCCGAACCGATGCCCGCCATCAATACGGACAGCGCCGCGCCTGCCAACGCCAAGATTACGCCAAGATTGTCCATAAACGCCTGAAACATGTGTGAATCCTCCCTTAATTATGTTATAATACCAGAGTTCGTGATATTATGGGGTATTGTTTTCACCTGCGATATCGATGTATTTTCCCTGGTTGTCCAGCGGCCGGAAGGGGGTACCCCCGTCCTCGTAGAATTTTCCAAAGAATTCGATATATTGCAGTCTACAGGTGTGCACGTAAGCGCCCAGGGTGTTGATGGCCAGGTTGAAGGTATGCCCCACCACCAGAATCAGGATCGCAATGACGCTGCCAAAGCCGCCCCAGATCATCATGGCCACTTTGTTAAACACCATGGCGATAACGCCGGTGGCCAGGCCCATGCCGAACAGCCTTGCGTAGGAAAGAATGTCCGAGGCGTAACTGGTGATGTTGTAAAGCGCGCCCAGTCCGCCGGTAATCTTGCCGAACAGGTTCTTCTTCTGCCGGCCCGCCGTGCACACAATGCCCAGCGCGGCACCTCCCGCCACGATCATGCCGACGGTTTTGTTCACCATCAGAAGGCCCAGACCCGCAAACAGAATCAGCCAGAACCCCTGATCAAACAGCGCAGCCCAGGGCTTTTTCCGCCTGAAGTTCATGTACATGGCTACGCACAGCCCCACCACAATGTGGAACAGGCCCAGCCCCAGGCACAAAACCATCATCTTCAAAGGATCCGACATGGGTGTAAAGCCGATCCACGGCTGAATGCCCTCGATGCCAAACCAGCTGCCCAGCAGACCGCCCCAGATCACCGTGGCTACAGAGGAGACGCACAATACCGACGCAATGGCGCCGATGCTGCCCTTTCCCCGGAGCAGATAGGCCAGAATGCCCGTTACAATGCCCAGCACGATACCATAGGCTGCGTCCGAGAGCATCAGCCCGAAGAAGCAGGCGAAAAACGGCGTCATGATCAGCGTGGGGTCGATGCCCCTGGGCGACGGGGTGGAATATAGTTGAACGATGGATTCGAAGGGACGCACCAGCTTCGGGTTTTTCAGAAGCGTGGGCGGTTGCTCTTCCGGCAGCGGATCCCGGAATTCCATTTCGCAGACCTGGGCGACCTTGCCCACCTGCGCGCGTATGCTTTCTTCTTTGTCCGCCGGCGCCCAGCCCGTCAGCAGAAACGCGCTCTCTGTCTGGGCGAATTTCTGCGCGGCCTCCAGCCGCTTCTGTTCCAGAAACAGCATGTCCCGCAGCAGGCGTATCTGGTCGATGTGTTCCGCCAGCTGCTGCCGCTCATCCTGCAATTGCCCCTGCACCTCGTCCAGGCGTGTGAGGCTGCTTTTGTGCCGGTCAATGAGCAGCGCCGGGGTGCCGCCGGTTTCCGCCAGCTGCGCCTCCTGTCCCCCCGCCTGACGCAGCGCGTCTTCAAAGGGCTTCCGATCCTCCGCCAGCAATACCGCCAGGGCGTAAACCGTCGTCCGGTCGGCGGACACCTTTTCCAGGGCCGCCGGGGCCTCGAAGCCGCTGAGGGCGGCTTCGAAGGCGGCGTAACTGTTGGCGGGAACCGTAATCAGGCGCATATAGGTGTGCTTCGTGTCCGCAATCTGCTCCAGCGGAAGATCCAGTGTCTCCCACGGCTTCAGTTTTGCGATGGAAGCCTCCTCGCGGGCTCTGCGTCCGCGAATTTCCTGCAGGGACCGGGCAGTTTCCTCCAGGCGGTCTACCACGGCCAGTGTTTCCCCTTCGGAGGCCATGGCCTGCATGGCGTCGTCCTCCGATTTTTCCGGCTTTACGGCCAGAAGGGAGCCGCCCCTGCACAGCGGCTTTAATTCGTCCACAGCCCGGTCCAGCCGGGCCACTTCCTCCCGGACGCTTTGTAAACGTCCGTCTTCCGCGGGAAGCGCTTTCTGCTCCGGGGCCTGATCCTCCTGGATCAATTCCACGCAGCCCATTTTCTGCAGCTGCCTGAGAATGCGGCCCTTGTCCCGCTTCAGCGCCAGAAGGCGCATTTTTTTCATTGAAACGATGGCCATTAGCTTATGATCCTTTCAAAGACGACCTTTTCCGCCTCTTTTACCCGGCCCTGGGCCTGTCTTTTCAGTTCCTCCCGCTGGGCGCTGCGCCGCACCGCCATGGTCTGGATTTCATCCTCCGTGGCGGCCTGCGCGTCGCTGAGCGCCTGCCGGGTCAATTCGCGAATGTCTTTCGCTTCCTGCCTCTGCTGGGCGGCGATGGCCGCTTCCGCGGCCTTCACCATTTCGCGGGCCTCGTCGGCCGCGTCCTGGCGAATCTTCTCCGCCTGCGCTTCGGCTTCCTGGATTTGCCTGAGCAGTTCCATTGCCATTTGAATCCTCCCGGGATTTGATTATTTGGTGCCGAACAGGCGGTCGCCTGCATCACCCAGACCGGGAACGATGTACTTGTTCTCGTTGAGGCGCTCGTCGATGGCCGCGATGAACAAATCCACGTCCGGATGCGCTTCCTGCAGGGCCTTCACGCCCTCGGGGCAGCCCACCAGGCACACCAGCTTAATGGAGGTGCATCCCCGGCGCTTCAGGCAGTCGATGGCCGCGATGGAGGAGCCGCCGGTGGCCAGCATGGGATCCAACACGATCAGTTCGCGCTCGCCCACATCCGGGGGAAGCTTGCAATAATACTCGATGGGCAGGTGGGTCTCCGGGTCGCGATACAGGCCGATATGGCCCACCTTCGCGGCGGGAACCAGCGCGGTCACGCCGTCCACCATGCCCAGGCCGGCCCGCAGGATGGGCACGATGCCCAGCTTTTTGCCGTCCAGCACCTTGCTTTTGCACTTGCAGATGGGGGTTTCGATCTCAATCTCCTTCAGCGGAAGCGAACGAGTGACCTCGTAAGCCATCAGCATGGCGATTTCTTCCAGCAGCTGGCGGAAGTCCTTGGTTCCGCAGTCCTTCTGACGCATCAGGGTAAGCTTGTGCTGTACCAGGGGATGATCAATCACGTGTACCTGTCCCATGTTTGTTACCTCCCGTTATTTGCATCTTTGGGTATACCCAAATCCCTCCTATTATACCTCACAAACGGTGTATTGACAACGTATCTGTCCGCATCATCCGGTTAATTTTACCATGCATACGGTCTCAGTCCACGTTTCTTTCCGAAAGGGCCGTCAGAAGCTTCACGCCGCCCTCCATGTCCGAAAGGGACACCGCCTCGCAGGCCGAATGCACGTACCGGCAGGCGATGGACAGCACCCCCGCGTGAACGCCGCCCCGGGTCAGCTGAATGCGGCTGGCGTCGGTGCCGCCGGCGGTAAGCACTTCCCGCTGGGCCTTTACTCCCGCCCGCTGGGCCGCGTCTTCCATCAGGCGCACCACCTTGGGGGAACACACCAGCGAGGAATCCATGATCTTCACGCAGGGGCCTTCCCCCGCCTTCACGGCGATCTTCGGGCCGCCAGGGGTATCCCCGCAGAGGGTCACGTCCAGGGCCACGCCCAAATCGGGATTCATTGCGTAAGCCGCCGCCATGGCGCCCCGGCAGCCCACTTCTTCCTGCACGGTGAACACGGCGATGATCTCGTTGGTGCGCTGCTTCAGGGCCTTCAGCGTCTCGATGAGTACGCAACAGCCCGCCCGGTTGTCCATGGCCGGGCCCGCCAGCATATCCGAACCCAGTTCGAAGAAATCCGGCGCGTACACCGCCACGTCGCCAATGCGCACCCGCGCTTCCGCATCCGCACGATCCTTCGCGCCGATGTCGATAAAGGCGGTGGAGAGATCCTGCAGGTGGCTGTTGTCCGGGTCGGCTTCCGAGGAAAACACCCCGTTTACGCCGTTTTCGAACACTACGTGCCGGTTCAGAGAATTCAATTTCCGCACGCCGCCCACGTTGTGCACCCGCAAAAAGCCTTTTTCGTCGATGTCGGTTACGATAAAGCCAATGTGATCCATATGGGCCGCGTAGAGAATTCGCTTGCCCTGGCCGTGGCGCACGGCGATCAGGTTCCCCATGGCGTCCCGATGGATTTCATCCACATACGGACGGATCATTTCTTCGATCACGTCCGCCACCTTTTCTTCCCGGCCGGTGGCGCCGTAAGTATTCAAAAGCTTCTGAAAGGTTTCTTTCATTTGCATTTCCTCCTGGTCTCAGCTTCGGTGGGTGGGGCAGTTCGCAGCCTGCCGCAGGAAGGCGTCCGTCAGGGCGTATTGCGCGTCCATATCCTCAAACGCCGCCACGCTGGAGGGCGAATGGATGTTTCGGCAGGGCACGCTGAGCACCACGGTGGCCACGGCCTCCCGGGAAGAGCGGATGGGCCCCGCGTCGTTGCCGCCGGCCACCCGGTTCTTCACCTGGCAGGGAATGCCCGCTTCCCGGCCGATTTCCAGCATCCGTGCAAACAGCTGCCGGTCGTGCAGGGCGGAATTGTCCATAAAGGAAACCGCCACGCCCTTTTTCAGGCTGCACACCTTCTGATGGTCTTCCACGCAGCCCAGATCGTTGGCGGAGGTGCCTTCCATGACCACGGCCGCGTCGCATTCCACCCCGAACCGGGCCGCCAGCGCGCCGTTCAGGCCGATTTCCTCCTGACAGGTAAAGGCGCAGACCACGTTCACGTCGTACCGGTTTTCCAGGATCCGCAAAAGGGTCATGCAGCCCACCCGGTCGTCCAGGGCCCGGGCCTTGACGTAGCCGTCGCCAAATTCCACATAATCGCTGTCAAAGGACACATAATCTCCCGGCTGCACCAGTTCTTCCGCCTGGGCCTTGTCCTTTGCGCCGATGTCGATATACAGATCCGAATGGCCCAGCACCGTTTCCCGTTCCGCGGCGGTCTGAAGGTGAATGGCCTTTGCGCCGATGACTCCGGGCACGGCCTTTTCCCCCACGCACACGTGTTTGGAAACCACCACCCGGGAGTCGATGCCGCCCACGGTGTCGTAGCTGAGCAGGCCGTTATCGTTAACGCCCACCACGATCATACCCACTTCGTCCATGTGCGCGTCCAGCAGAATGGTCGGCGCGTCGGCCCTGTCGGCCTTCTTCAGCGCCAGCACGTTGCCCATCCGGTCCACCCGCACCTCGTCCGCCGTTTTCCGTACTTTTTCCAGAAGGAAATCCCGAACCTCATGCTCGTTTCCGGAAACGCCCCGCAGGGCGCACAGTTCCTTTAGTACCATTTGATTTCCTCCCATCTGCGGGCCACTTCGTCAATGAACAGGGCCATCAGCCGGCCCACGTCCCGAATCACGTCCACATCGCCCACCTCCACGGTGGTATGCATGTAGCGCAGCGGCACGCTCAGCAGGATGGTCGGAACGCCCCCATGGGCGTTGAAAATGGCGCTGGCGTCGGTGCCCGTGTGCCCGGAAGCGATTTCCCGGGTATAGGGAATGCGCCATTTGTCCGCGGTTTCCTGACAGATTTTCGTCAATTCCGGGTGCAGATGGGGCCCGGAAACAATGGTCATTTTCTCCAGGGGAAAGGCTTCCCATTTGCCGGTGCCGGGGCCTTCTCCGTGGGTGACGTCCACGGCCACGGCGAAGTCCGGCGCGATGGAATACGCGGCGGTTTTCGCGCCCTTGGAGCCGATTTCCTCCTGAGAGGTGGCCACGTAATACGCCCGGGCGGGGCTGTTCAATTGCCGGGTCATTTCCATGGCCACCAGCATGGAGGCCACGCTGGCCCGGTCGTCCATGGTTTTGCAGGCCAGCTTCGTGCCCATCAGCTTCACGGGCCTGGCCAGCATCACGGCCATATCCCCCACTCGAACCTTTTTGCGCACGGTTTCCGCGTCGTAGCCCAGGTCGATATAGAGCTGCTCCATCTTCAGGGCCTTGCTCCGCTCCCCGGGCGTAAGCAGATGGGGCGGCTTTGCCCCCACCACGCCGTAAAGCGCGCCCTCCCGGGTGATGACGGACACCTCCATGCCCGGCAGAATCCGGGGATCCACGCCGCCGTTGCGGGTAAAGCGCAGGCAGCCGTCGTCCTCGATGTCCGTAATCATCAGGCCGATTTCGTCGTGATGGGCCGCAATCATTACCTTGGGGCCGGCGTTGCCCACCCGCACGGTGACGCTGCCCAGGGCGTCCGTGGTGATTTCGTCGGCGTAGGGCCGGGCCGCTTCCGCGTAATACCGGCCGATCTCCGCCTCGTATCCGGGCACGCCCGGAATCCGCGACGCCTCTTCCATGAATTGATACAGGTCGATTGCCATTGTGTCACTTCCTTCCTCAGAAGGCATTATACTCCATCCGACGAATTTTCTCAACACAATGAGTATACCATGTCCTATATTTCTAAAAAAATGGACAAAATTCACTGCCTGTTCTAAAACCTGTCAAAAGGGGTCGAATGTCTAAAATTCAGACACTCGCCCCCTTTTGTCCTAATTTCCTCTAAATTTTCCGGTTTTCCGTCCGAAAAGCTTCAGCGCTGTTTCGCAAGGGCCCCTTCCCGCCCCACCAGCACGTTGTCCTTCCGGCGATCCCGCAGTTCCGGCACCGGATGCTCCGCCGTCTGGAACCGCACGTCCCGGCCGTTTCGGGCAATGATTTCCTCAATCACCTGATGGCTGACCACGTTTTCCACCGGCTGATTGACCTTTTTCTGATATTCCGCAAAATCGCTTTCTACCGGCAGCGTATCCACCGGCACGTAATACTCCCGCCGGGCGGTATGGTTCACTGTGTTTTTCAAAACCTCCCGCACATAGGGAATGTTCCCCGTCAGCATCAGCGGCTCCGGGAAATTGCCATCCGGAATCACCTGCTGCCATTCCCGGTTTTCATATTCCTTCAAAAGTTCCGCCGCCGTGTGCAGATGGGCCAGCTCCATTTCCAGCATCTTTTCCCAGAACGCACGCACATGCCGGGTGCTTTCGGTTTCGAAACAGCTCCAGTACAGATAACATTCCGTATACTGATGCACCAGCAGATTTTCCAGCCAGGTCAGGTTGGGGTTCAAAAGACTGCCGTACTGACTGACGTGCTGTTCTTCGATCATGCCGATTTCTTCATACAGCCTGCGGCCGGTCTCGTCGGGATAAACGCCGCATACGTTCATATAGAAGTTCATGGTCTGCTGTTCGGCGGCGGTGATGATATTGGCCGCCAGCACGTCCACCGTGGCCGGAGCTTTGTCTGTCATCGGGAAACGCACGGAATCGTAGGGATGCCGGTGATGGGCGATGGTGGGCCGGCCGGGCATGATTTCGGTGTAGCCGCCCACCAGATCCTCCGCATGCTGCTTTTCGTGCAGCTCCATATAGTCCGCGTAACGATACAAATGGTCGAAATCCTCCAACAGGGCAAAATCCAGGGCGTTTTTCAGACCCTCGTCGGTGACGTGCTTGGCCAGATATGCCGTCAGATCCACCGCAAGCTGCTCATAACCGATGGTGTGGGCCAGGATGCTCTCCTCCCGGGGCTTCAGGTGGCTCACGGCCTTCTGCTGCTGCTGTTCGCTGCGACGCAGCAGGGCCAGCACCCGGCGCAGATCGTTGTCCACGCTGTGTCGGAAAAACTGATGGGAAAACCACACGTTTTCGAATTCCGTGCCGTTCATCAGGATGACCCGGGTGCGGGTGTAGGGATCGGCCTCCCGGAAATCGTAGGGCTCGGGCCAAAGATGCTCCCAATCGTGATAGAATTCCGTACCCTTTGCAGGCAGATTTTCAAATGGATTCATAAAAAACCACGCTCCTTCCGGCATATTGTTCCGGAAAAAGCGCGGCTTTATGCGCAAAATTCTTTTTATTGCAATTCGGCCTTGGCGGCGAAATAGGGCGAAGGCCGCACGATGGCCCGGTTGCCGACCTCGTCCAACTCTTCGATGGTCATCAGCGCCCGAACGTTCAGTTTTGCTACGGGGCTCTTGGCCGTGGCGATCATCACGCCGATGCCCACCACCTTCACCTGGAATTCCTGCATCAGTTCCACCATGCCCCCCAGGGTGCCGCCGCCTTTCATGAAGTCGTCGATAATCAGCGCCTTCTGGCCGCTTTTCACCGCCCGGCGGGCCAGTGCCATGGTTTCCAGATCCACGCCGTTGCCGGCGATGTAATTAATTTTTACGGCGCTGCCCTCATAGGCGCGGCTGTCCCTGCGGGCGATAATCAGCGGCACGTCCAGCATCTGGGCCACGGACATGGCGATGGGAATGCCCTTGGTTTCCATGGTCAGTACCACGTCCGGCTCCACGTCGTAAAATTCCGCCGCCAGAATTTCGCCGATGCTCCAAACCGCGTCGGATTCGCTGGTCAAATCGGAAGTATACACAAATCCCCCGGGCAGCAGCCGGCCGGGCTGAGAAAGCCGGGCGCACAGGCCGTTCAGGGTCTCCCGCATGCGCTTTTTGCTGGGCAGGGGCCGGAAACGCACGCCGCCGGAAGCGCCGGCAATGGTTTCCACCCGACCCTCGGCGAAGCGGGAAATGGAATTGGCAATAATGTCGATATCTTCGCTGATAGTGGACTTGGCCGCACCGAACAGTTCGCAAAATTCCGCGTAACCATGCAAACGATTGGGCGTGGCGGTGAGGATACGGGTGATGGCTCCCAGCCGGTCTGCTCGCTTGATGTGATCCATTTTGCCCCTCCGAAAAACCGAATATTTCCTAATGATTCACTATTATAATTCGGAATTGTTTGCTTTCTGTTCTTGTTCTGTATATTTTCCGGTTTTCGCGGGAACATTTAACCATTTCTCCCGTTCCCTTTCCGGAATTTGCTTGCGGGATGGGCGAAAAAAAACTATAATATTCTCAAAAGGAGGCGCATCGCATGCAGGCACGCATCGAACGCTATGTCGGGAAACGGGTTCATTTTCTGGGCGTGGGCGGCAGCTCCATGTCCGGACTGGCCGCGCTGCTGAATTCGCAGGGCTATCAGGTCACCGGCACCGACCGCACGCAATCTCACAAAACCGAAGCCCTGGAGAAAAAGGGCATACCGATATATATCGGCCACCGGCCTGAAAACGTTCACGGCGCGGATCTGATTGTCTATTCCGCGGCCATTGGCCCGGAAAACTGCGAACGCCGGGAGGCGGAAAGGCTGGGCATTCCCCAATTGGAGCGCTGCGAGCTCATCGGCCAGCTGATGGAAGGCAAAAAGTTCGCCGTGGGCGTTTCCGGTACCCACGGAAAGACCACCACCACCTCCATGCTGGCCCAGATTTTCATGGCGCTGCACACTGACCCCACCATCCACATCGGCGGCGAGCTGGATTTCATCGGCGGCTCCACACGGGCGGGTCAGGGGCCGGATTTTCTGTGCGAAGCCTGCGAATTCAACGCTAGCTTTCTGAAATTCCACCCCACCGTGGCGGTGATTCTCAATATCGACGAGGATCATCTGGATTTTTACGGCAACATCGACAACATTGAGCGGGCCTTTGCGGAATATTGCGCCCTGGTGCCCCAGGACGGCTGTCTGGTGGGCTGGGGGGAGGATTTCCGGGTGCGTCGGGTCATGGAAAACGCCGACAGGCCCTACTTTACTTATGGCCGGGGCCCGGAGAACGATTTCCATTGTGAAAATCTCTCCTTTGACCGGCTGGGCCGCCCCCAGTATGATTTTTACCGGAAAAAGACCTTCCTCTGCCGGGTGAATCTGGGCGTGGCTGGCGAAAGCAATCTGCTGGATTCCATGGCCGCGCTGTCCGTGGCTGCCTTGAGGAACCTGGACATGGCCGCCGCCGCGGAGGCCATGGCGCATTTCAAGGGAGCGCACCGGCGCAACGAGCACACCGGGGACGTGGACGGAGTGATGCTCTTTACCGATTACGGCCACAATCCCGCGGAGATCAAAAGCGCCCTGTCCATCGCAAAGCTTGCTCCCCACCGGCAGTTGTGGGCCGTATGGCAGCCCCACACCTATTCCCGCACCAGGGACCTGTTCGACGGCTTTGTGGAGACCTTCGACGGGGTGGATCATCTGCTGATCACCGACATCTGCGCCGCCCGGGAGACCGACCCCGGGGACATCCACGCCTCCATGCTGGTGGAGCCCATCCGCCGCCGGGGAATCGACGCGATTTACACCCCCACCTTTGACGACGCGGAGGCCTATCTCCGGGCCCACTGGCAGGCGGGGGATCTGATGATTTCCCACGGCTGCGGCGATATCGATCTATTAAACGAGCAGATTCTGCTCCATGGCGACACGAAGGAAGACGCAAAATGAAGAAACGGATACTGATTTTATGGACGGGGCTGCTGGCGGTGGCGCTGTGCGCCTGTTCCTCCGGGGGAAAAACGGTGACCGTTGCGCCGGAGGGCTCCGCGCCGGCGGAAACGGCGGCGGTAGAGGAACCCGCAGCCGCGCCCGCGGAAACCGCCCAGCCTCAGGCCCAGGATATGCCCCTGGCGGGCGACGTGCCCCAGGTGCAGACGGTGGCCATCGATCAATACGCCTACAACCGCCTGACCCTGGAGAATTCCACCTTTACCATGGATTATCCCTCCCACTGGAACCGGATTCCCGCCAGCAAAAGCGTCTGCTTTGAGGAACCGGTGGCGGACGGGCTCATTCCCGCCCGGGTGGTGGTCACCAGCAAGGCCGTGGACAGCGTGCCCAAGAAGGAAGAAAACCGGGTTTCCCTGAAGACGCGGCAGCTGACGGCCTTTTTTGAAAAAGTGCTGCAGGGCTATGATTCCTACGAATTCTCCGGCGATGTGGCCACGGACGGCAGCTTTCTGGGGGACAGCGCCGCCCAATACGTCACCTACACCTGCGTCAGGGGCGAATCCCATTACAAGGGTTATGCCATTATCGCCCTGAAGGGCAGTTCCCTGTATGTGTTCCATTTCCGCTGCGCGGAAACCGATTACGAGCGCATGAGCACCGTGATGATGCGCATTCGGGATTCCATTTCCCTGGGCGGCTGACAAACGAGGCGCCCCTTCCGTTTTTCTGCGGAAGGGGCACGTTTTTTATTGTCACACGGGGGCGGTTTCCTGCTGGCGCACGGGTTCGAACTTCAGTTCGCCGTCCCGGTTCACGCCGCGAACCTCGTCCCCCAGACGGATGTGGCCCATGAGGATTTCCTCACTGAGGGCGTCTTCCACCATGCGCTGAATGGCCCGGCGCAGGGGACGTGCGCCATATTGCAAATCGTAGCCCGCGGCGCTGATAAGCTTCAGCGCGTCCTCGTCCACGGTAAGGCGAATGCCCCGCTCGGCCAGACGCTTTTCCACGCTGCGCATCATCAGCCGGGCGATCTGGTCGATTTCCGGCTGCTCCAGGGCGTGGAATACGATGATCTCATCCACGCGGTTCAAAAATTCCGGACGGAAGGTGCGCTTGACCTCCTCCATGATGTTTTCCCGCATGGTATCATACGCCTTTTCCGTGTTCTCGGCGCTGCCAAAGCCCAGGGAGCGCTGCCGCTTCAATTCGTGCGCACCGGCGTTACTGGTCATGACGATGACGGTATTTTTGAAGTCCACCACCCGGCCCTGACCGTCGGTAAGCCGCCCGTCCTCCAGAATCTGCAGAAGGATGTTGAATACGTCCGGATGGGCCTTTTCCACCTCGTCCAGCAGAATCACGGCGTAGGGCTTGCGGCGCACCTTTTCGGTAAGCTGGCCGCCCTCCTCGTAGCCCACATAGCCCGGAGGCGAGCCGATGAGCCGGGAAACGGAGTATTTTTCCATATATTCGGACATGTCGATGCGAATCAGACTGTCCTCGTCCCCGAACAGCGCCTCGCCCAGGGCCTTGCACAGTTCGGTTTTGCCCACGCCCGTGGGGCCCAGGAAGATGAAGGAGCCGATGGGCCGGTTGGGGTCCTTCAGCCCTGCCCTGGCCCGGCGCACGGCCCGGGAAACAGCCTTCACCGCTTCCTCCTGGCCCACCACCCGGGCGTGCAGAATCTCTTCCAGATTCACCAGCCGGGCGGCCTCGTCCTCGGTCATGCGGGTAACGGGAATGCCCGTCCAGGCGGAGACAATCTGCGCCACCTCGTCCTGGCCCACGATTTCGATCTTCGCGTTGCGCCGCTGTTCCCAGTCTCTGCGGCGTTCGGCCATTTCGTTGTTCAGCTGCTTCTTTTCGTCCCGCAGCCGGGCGGCCTTTTCGAAGTCCTCGTGGGCGACGGCCTCTTCGGTTTCCTTGTTCAGGGCCTCCAGCTTCGCCTCCTGCTCCTTCATGTCCGGCGGCGCGGTAAAGGCCTTAATGCGCACCCGGGAAGCGGCCTCGTCGATAAGGTCGATGGCCTTGTCCGGCAAAAAGCGATCGGAAATATACCGGTCGGACAGGTTCACCGCGGCGCGAATGGCGTCGTCGGTAATCTGCACCCGGTGATGGGCCTCGTAACGATCCCGCAGGCCCATGAGGATTTCCACGGATTCCTCCCGGGTGGGTTCCCCCACATTCACCGGCTGGAACCGGCGCTCCAGGGCGGAATCCTTTTCAATGTGCTTATGGTATTCGTTCAGGGTGGTCGCGCCCACGCACTGAATTTCGCCCCGGGCCAGCATGGGCTTGAGGATATTGGCCGCGTCGATGGCCCCTTCGGAAGCGCCCGCGCCCACGATGGTGTGCAATTCGTCGATAAAGAGAATCACGTTCCCAGCCTTGCGGATTTCGCCCATGGCGTTTTTCAGCCGCTCCTCGAATTCGCCCCGGTATTTGGCCCCCGCCAGCATGCTGGCCAGATCCAGCGAAACCACCCGCTTGTTCCGAAGAATTTCGGGAATGTTTCCCTCGATAATCAGCTGGGCCAGACCTTCCACAATTGCGCTTTTGCCCACGCCGGGCTCGCCGATGAGCACGGGGTTATTCTTGGTGCGCCGAGAAAGAATCTGCACAATGCGCTCGATTTCCCGGCTGCGGCCGATGACGGGATCCAGTTCCCCCGCCCGGGCCGCCTGGGTCAGATCCCGGGCGAACTGATCCAGCGTAGGGGTCTCGTTTTCCCGGGGAGTGCCCTCCGCCGGCGCGGGGGATTCCTGGCCGCCGCCGATCATTCGCAGAAGAGATTCCCGGGCCTTGTTCAGATCCAGCCCCATCTTGATCAGCACATGGGCCGCCACGCCCTCCCGCTCCCGCATCAGCGCCAGCAGCAGGTGTTCTACGCCCACGTATTTCTGCTTTAATTCCTGGGCTTCCCGCACGCTCTGTTCCAGCACTTTCTTGGTGCGGGGAGTGTAAACCATCACCTTTACCGGCGCGTCGTCCTCTCCCCGGCCCAGAATCTGGATAATTTCATTCCGGGCGGCTTCCAGCGTAATGCCGCCCAGAACGTCCCGGGCAGCGCCGGGGTCCGTCAGAACCCCCAGCAGCAGATGCTCCGTGCCCACATAGGCCCGGCCCAGCTGCGCGGCCTCCCGCTGGGCTGCCTGCAGCGCCCGCTGTCCCCGTTCGGTAAATTTCGCAAAATACGGCATATTCAGCCTCCCTTCTCAATCCATCCGGCCGATTTCTTCCAACCGCCGGCGCAGCCGTTCCGCCCGAAGCGCGTCGATTTCCCGGTCGGACAATTCCCGTCCGGCGCTGCGCTTCAGAGACCCCGGCTGCAGATCCATCAATAGTTCGTCCAACGCCCCGATGGGCGCGTGCACATACCCCATGCTGGCGGCATAGCGAATGTCCGAAAGCCGCCGGGCCATTTCCTTTGCGGTCATGATGCGGGCGTGCATCACTTCGCCATAGGAGCGCAGCAGCCTGTCCTGCAAAGCCAGCATGTCCGCCTTTTCGGCCTTTTCCCGGGTCTGCCGCTCGTGGGCCACAATCTGCTCCGCCGCGGCGGTGACCGAGCGGAGAATGTCGTCCTCGCTGCGGCCCAGAGAGGCCTGATTGGTCAGAACGTACATGTTGCCCCGGGCCTCGCTGCCTTCTCCGTAAAAGCCCCGGAGGGTCAGCCCCAGTTTGCTCACCGTCTGCATCACCGGGCCCGTCTGCCGCTGGGCCGTAAGGGCGGGCAGGTGCAGCAGCACAGACGCCCGCATGCCCGTGCCCACGTCCGTGGGAAAGGCCGTGAGATAGCCCAGGCGATTGTCAAAGGCCATCTGATATTTTTCGCCGATGGCGGTATCCACCTTCTGGGCCAATTCCGCGCACCGATCCAGCTGCATCCCCGGCAAAATGGAGAGAATGCGGATATGATCGTCCTCGTTCACCAGCACGGAAACGTTTTTTCCGGAGGAAATCAGCGCCGCGCCGTGGCGGGCGGAAACCATTTCCCCGGTGATCAGCCGGTGTTCCCCCAATTCCTGGCGGATGGTTTCGTCCATGTCCCCCATGCGGTACAGGGTATAGGCCTTGCCTTCTTCCCCGGAAAGCACCGCAGAGCAGACCCGGCGAACGCACTCCTCCCCCTGCATTTCATTCTGCCGGTGGGAAAAGGGCAGATCCTCAAAATTTCGCGCCAGCCGCACCCGGGCGGTGACCGCCACGTCCTGTTCCGGCGCGGGAAGATATTCAGCCATTTTTCTCCGCCTCCTCCAACTGGGCGCTCAGGGCGCGCACCTGGTCGCGAATCTGCGCCGCCCGTTCGTATTCCTCGGCGGCAATGGCCTTCACCAATTCCTGCTTCAGCTGTTCCATGTGATAACGGATGGATGCGTCGCTTTTCAGTCCGCCGGGGATGCGGCCCGTGTGCTGCAAATTGCCGTGCAGCTTCAGAAGCAGTCCCTCCAGGGGCTTTTTGAAGGCCTCGTAGCAATGGGCGCAGCCCAGCCGGCCGGTTTTTTTGAATTCGGGATAGGTCAGCCCGCAATCGGCGCACACCAGCGCGTCATATTCGCCGTTATCCGGTTCGGCGGCCTTTGCGGCCTTGGATTCCAGGATGCCGCTGAGGATGCCCGCCAGACCGGAAAAGTCCAACCCCGGTATTTTTTTCTGATATTTCGCCATGCAGACGGGGCAAAGGTTCTTTTCATGCACGCCGTCTTCGGTAACGGCCTTCAACAGAAAATTTGCCGGGCGCACGCCGCATTCGTCGCACATCATATTACTTTCCCTCCTCCGCGTTCTGAAATACCTGCCGCACCATGCCGGACAGCACCGACGCCCGCAGCACGTCCTTGGCGCTTACCGGCAGGGCCAGGGCGTTTTTCGCCACCGCCGCCCGCATGATTCGCGCCTCGTTCAGGGTCACCAGCCGGCGATCCAGCAGATTCTGGATGATGGCCACGGCGCTGTCCTCGTCGATGGAATTGCCAATGCGCTGCAGAAGGGCGCTGAGCAGGTTTTCCGGAGAATTCACGCCCATGCGCACAATGCGGATGTATCCGCCGCCCCCCCGCCGGGATTCGATGATATATCCATGATCCACGCTGAACCGGGTTGCCAGTACATAATTGATCTGGGAAGGCGCACAGCCGAAATGCTGCGCCAGTTCGTTGCGGCGCACCTCAATCTGCGCGCCGTCTTCCATCATGTCTTTGATAAAGCGTTCTATGGAATCGCTTAATTGTGCCATGGTACTCACCTCTAGTTGACTTACTTTGACTATTATAGCACAACCTTGCCTTCCATGCAAGCCCCCTTTACAGGGCCTTCAGTGCCTCCAGCAGCACCTTCACCGACTGATCCGCGGCGATTTGCAAAAATTTTTCAAATTCCATGGCGTGCTCGCCGTCGGTGCTGTCCGAAATGGCGCGAATCACCGCGCATTTCACCCCCGACCGGCAGCAGACCTGGGCAATGGCGCCGCTTTCCATTTCGCAGGCCATCGCCCCGAAATGCTCCACAATCCAGCGCTTTTTCTCGGGGGAAGAGACAAACTGATCCCCGGAAGCAATGCGGGCAGGCAGCGCGTGAACGCCCACCTTTTCCGCGGCCCGGCAGATCACCCGCGCCGTTTCCCCATCGCAGGGCAGATAAACCCGGTCCAGCTCCGGCACCAGAGCCAGCTCGTCTCCGCAGGCGGTGGTGTCAATATCGTGCTGCACAATATCTTGCCCCACGGCCACATCGCAAATGCGCAATTTTTCGCTGAGGCTGCCCGCCACGCCGGAATTCATCACCAATTCCGGATGATAAGTCAGCAGCATGGTCTGGGCGCATATGGCTGCGTTGACCTTGCCCACGCCGCACTTGGCCACCACCACGTCTTTGCCCGCCAGGCGCCCGGCTGCAAAGCGATAGCCGGAGATTTCCGTAATTTCAGGCTGCTGAATCATTTCGTAAAGGGCCGCCACTTCCTGATCCATGGCGCAAAGAATGCCGATCATTGGTATCTCTCCTTTGTTTATCTCTGGTTGGTAAGCATGGCCACGGCATGGGCGGAAATGCCCTCGCCCGCGCCCTCGAAGCCCATGCGCTCGGTGGTGGTGGCCTTCACGTTCACGCAGTCCTCCGGCAGGCCCAGAATCTGCGCGATGTTCTTTTGCATCTGGGGAATCCGCGCCGCAAGCTTGGGCTTCTGGGCGATGATGGTCACGTCCACGTTGGAAGCCTGCCAGCCCGCGCCGCTGAGCTTTTCCACCACGATTTTCAATAATTTCATGGACGAAATGCCCTTATACGCGTCGTCCGAATCCGGAAAATGCCGGCCGATGTCCCCCATGGCCGCCGCGCCCAGCAGCGCGTCCATCAGGGCGTGTACCGCCACGTCCGCATCGGAATGGCCGTCCAGCCCCTTTTCCCAGTCGATTTCCTCGCCGCAGAGAATCAGCTTTCTCCCGGTCACCAGCCGGTGCGCGTCGTAACCATGTCCCACGCGAAACATTGCATTTCGTTCCATGGCGAAGTCCCTCCTGTAAGTAAGCTTTCTGTTCTGCGCAGCGCTTTCGCAGGTCACCAGGCGCAGGTTTCCGAAATATTCTTCATACAGGGCCGCGTCGTCGGTGGCCTCCAGCCCGTCCTGCCGGGCCCGCTGATGGGCTTCCATCAATTCCTTCCGGCGGAAGGTCTGAGGGGTCTGCACTGCAAAAAGGGTGCGGCGGTCCGGCGTTTCCACGGTGCCGTCGGCGCTTACCCGCTTCACAGTGTCCGTCACCGGCAGGGAGATCACCCCGGAGCCCTCCTCCCGGGCGGATTCCAGGGTCGTGCGGATGATTTCCTCCGTCACAAAGGGCCGAGCCGCATCGTGCACGGCCACCAGTTCTACGGTTTCCGGAACCGACTTCAGTCCGTTATAAACCGACTCCTGTCTTGTTTTGCCCCCATAGGCCACTTTTTTCACCAATTCCGGCAATTGCAGCGCCGAAACCCGGGCGGC
>CACXHB010000160.1 GCA_902767315.1 uncultured Eubacteriales bacterium | reverse complement strand
ATTGGTGACGAACACCACCGTCTTTTTCTCCGTTTCCCAAATGCGTTCCACTTCCCGCTGCATCTGGTAACGGGTCTGGGCGTCCAGGTGGCCGAAAGGCTCGTCCATGAAGATGACCTCCGGGCCGGAGGCATACGCCCGGGCGATGCCCACCCGCTGCTTCATACCCCCGGAAAGCTGCACAGGATAGGACTTTTCAAAACCGGAAAGGCCCACCAGATCGATATATCGCTGGGCACGCTCCCGGGCCTGCTTTTTGCCCATGCCCTGGGCTCTGGGGCCGTAGCAGACGTTGCCCATGGCAGTCAGCCAGGGGAACAAAAGCGTCGTCTGATACACCACGCCCCGGCTGGGGTCCGGGCGTTCCACCGTGCGGCCGCCCACCTCCACCCTGCCGGAGGTGGCCTTTTCCAGCCCGGCCATGACGTTGATCAGCGTGGTCTTGCCGCACCGGCCGGGGCCCACCAGCACGATGAACTCGTTTTTCTCCGCCTGCAGATTCACGCCCCCCAGCACCCGGGTTTCGCCGAAGGACTTGCACACGTTTTCCAGCAGGATCATCCTTCCTTCCATGCGCAAAGCCTCCTTTCCAGGGCGCGAAGGGCGTTGGCCAGCACCAGACCGATAATGCCGATGGCAATAATGCCCACCAGCACCTGGGCCATGTTGTAACTGTTATTGCCGGCGGTAATGACCCAGCCCACGCCGAATTCGGAGCGAATCATCTCCGCCGCCAGCACCACCATCCAGCTCAGGGAAAGCCCCGTCTGCAGCCCGGTGAAAATCTGCGGCACACAGGAGGGCAGCACCACCGTGAAAAACACCCGGGAGCGGGAGGCCCCCAGCATCTTCGCCGCGCCGATCAGGGCCGGATCCACGCTGGAAGCCCCCTGATGCACGCTGACGGCGATCATGGTGAAGGTGGAAATAAAGATGATAAACACCTTGCCCGTCTCCCCGGTGCCGAACCACAGGATGGAAATGGGAATCCAGGCGATGCCGGGAATGGGCCGAATCAGTTCGATAAAGGGATTCAGAAGCGCGTTCATCACCCGGGAACGGCCCGTGACAATGCCCACGGCAATGCCCGTTACCGCCGCCAGAGAATAGCCCGCCGCCACTCGCGCCAGGCTGGCCAGAATGTGCCCGCCCATGCGCTTTACGCCGATGGGCTGGGTGAAGGACAGGAAAAATTTGGGAATGACCTCAATGGGCCCGGGAATGAACCGGCCGAAACGGGAATAGGTAGCGCCCAATTGCCACAGTGCCAGAAACGTCAGAATGCCCGCCGCGCCGCAGAAGAAATTCAGCGCCTTTTCCCGGCGTGCGTCCCGGCCGGGACGGGCCCGGTTCACCGGACGATTGCCCTTGTGCTTCACGGGTCCCTCACCTTCCTTTCGCCAGCTGCTTTTCCAGAAGGCCCAGTATCAGGGAGAAAATCGCCCCGATGACCCCGATCAGCAGCATACCCACCAGAATATTGTCCGCATTGGCCAGCATGCGGTTGGTCTGAATCATGTATCCCAATCCCTTCTGCGCCGCCAGCATCTCCGCCGCCACCAGCGTAGCCCAGGAGGTGGACAGCGCCACCCGCAGCCCGGTAAACAGGCTGGGAATGGCCGAAGGCAGCGCCACCCGGAACAGCTGCTGGGCCCGGGAAGCCCCGAAGGTGCGGGCCACCCACAGATGGGTGGGGTTCACCTGCCGAATGCCGGAATAGGCGTTGAGAATGCAGGGCATCAGGGTGGAAAAGAAGATGATGAACACCTTGCCGGACATGCCGATACCGAAAAGGATCAGCACCAGGGGAATCCAGCCCACCGGCGGCACCGGCCGCAGCATGTCGAACAGCGGCCGAAAGAACCGATCGAACCACTTGCTCCAGCCCATGGCGATTCCCAGGGGCATGCCCACCAGAATCCCCAGGCTGTACCCCGCCAGCACCAGCTTCAGGCTGGAAAGGGTATGCTCCGGCAGCGTGCCGCCGTCGGGCCGGGTGTTGGTCATTTTATTCAGAAACGCCCGGAACACGTCTACCGGTCCCGGCAGAATCAGCGTATTGACCCGGTGCAGCACGTCGGTCATCAGATACCAGAAAAACACAAACCCCAATACGGCCAGGATGGAAATCAGGTGGAACTTCAGCGTTTTTTTCATGGGCATTCCCCCAAAGCGTCTGCGGAATAAACCAGGCAAGGGCGCCGCGTGGTTACGGCGCCCTGAAAGAACATTTTTCTGAAACGGCTTACTGCTTCCACTCTACGCCGGATTCTTCGCAGAGCTTCTTGAGCAGATCGGGGCAGACGTTTTCTTCCACCTGCTTGGTCTGGCTCTCTTCGATCAGGCCCAGATCCTGCATGAACTTGGCGGTATCCACCAGCGATTCGCCCACGGGCACCTGAGCGGCCTCGGCCAGGCTCAGCAGGGGCTTCTGGTTCTGTACTTCGTCCATCACGGCTTCTTCAGAGGCCTGATAGCCCACCTTCTCGTAATACTTGCCCAGCCACTCGGCGGCCAGCTTGTCGTCCTTCAGGAAGTCTTCCTGGGCGCGATAGACCACCTTCAGGAATTTCACCACGGTGTCGGGATCCTCGGCGTAGATTTTGCCGGAGCAGACCAGGTTTTCGTACATGGGGGCCACCACGGCGGGATCGCCCAGGGACACATAGCCCTTCTGCTTGGCGTCGTAGACGTTGGGGTTCTGCATGCAGCAGATGTCGCCTTCGCCCATTTCGAAGGCCTGCATGGCCTGGGGATATTCCATGTTGACATAATTCACGTCGTCAATGGTCAGGCCGAAATAGTTCAGATAGCCGATGATGAGGTAATGGGCGTAGGTGCCGGAGGGGCCCATGATGGTCATGCCCCGGATCAGGTCGGCGGAACCATACACGCCGTTTTCGTCCTGCTGGGCCAGCAGCGGGCTGTCGGATTTCACCATCAGGTTCACGGCCACCTGCCTGGCGTTCTGAGCGATGACCTTGGCGTCAAATTTGCCCACGGCGTGCACGGCAGCGGGGCCCATGTCCGCGGCGTCCAGTTCGCCCGCGGCAAAGGACTCGTTCATGGGCGCGCCGGAAGCGAATTCCTGGGGCACGATGTCGATGCCTTCTTCCGTGTCGTAGCCCATCTGATCGGCGTAGTAAATGGCAGCGCTGTAATAGCTGGCCAGGATGCCTACCTTAATCTGGGGAACCTTCGCCTCGTCGGTTTTGGTCTCTTCCTTTTTGCAGCCGGTCACGGCCAGGCAGAGCACGAGACACAATACCAGGGCAAGTACCTTCTTCATGAAAAACCAACCTCCAAAATGTTACTGTTCTCTATCCATTTATAACAGGTTTTCGCCAAAAGTCAACGCATCCTCCGTAAATTGCCATTTCTTCCGCGCCGCCGGGCAAAACGCCCCCGGGAAAGGCAAACTTTTCACGCCGCCGCGCTTGACAAAATATCCGGGAATTGACTATAATGGACGGGCAACGATGGGAACAGCGGACGATCCTCGCTGGCTCAAAGAAAGCCGCCGGCAGCTGAAAAGGCGGCAGCAGCGCCGTCCCCCTCAGCCCGGAGCGTCCCTTTTCAGGGCGGCCGCCGCCGTTATCCGGCACAAAGCGGGTTTCCCCCCCCAGGGGGAAATCAATCAGAGTGGTACCGCGAAAGGTCATGCCTTCCGTCTCTTGCGAGCGGGGGCTTTATTTTTTGCAAAGGAGCAGGATTTATGAAGAACATTCCGGTCTACGACCCGCAACAGATCGAGCCCCGCTGGCAGGCATACTGGGAAAAGAACCATTCTTTTGCCGCCGAAAAATCCCACGAGAAGCCCAAGTTCTATCCCCTCATCGAGTTCCCCTATCCCTCGGGCGCGGGCCTGCACGTGGGCCATCCCCGCTCCAATACGGCCATGGACATCATCGCCCGTAAGCGCCGCATGGAGGGCTATAACGTGCTGTTCCCCATCGGCTACGACGCCTTCGGCCTGCCCACGGAGAACTTCGCCATCAAAAATCACATTCACCCCGCCAAGGTGACCCACGACAACATCGCCCGCTTCCGCTCTCAGCTCAAGCGCCTGGGCTTCTCCTTCGATTACGACCGGGAAATTTCCACCACGGACGAGAAGTATTACAAGTGGACCCAGTGGATTTTCCTGAAGCTGTTCAAGGCAGGCCTGGCCTATAAGCAGGAAATGCCCATCAACTGGTGCACCAGCTGCAAGGTGGGCCTGGCCAACGAAGAAGTGGTGGGCGGCAAGTGCGAACGCTGCGGCGGCGAGGTGATCCGCAAGGTCAAGTCCCAGTGGATGCTGCGCATCACCGCCTACGCCCAGAAGCTGCTGGACGGTCTGGATACCGTGGACTTCATCGAGCGGGTCAAGGTGCAGCAGCGCAACTGGATCGGCCGCAGCGAGGGCGCGGAAGTGGATTTCACCCTCACCACCGGCGACAAGCTGCGCATCTTCACCACCCGGCCGGACACCCTCTTCGGCGCCACCTATATGGTCATGTCTCCGGAGCATCCGCTACTGGAAAAGCATAAGGACCTCATCACCAATTACGACGAAATCGCCGCCTATCGGGCCGAGGCCGCCCGCAAAAGCGACTTCGAACGCACGGAATTGAACAAGAACAAGACCGGCGTGCAGATTCAGGGCATCCGGGCCATCAACCCCGTTAACGGCAGAGAGATTCCCGTGTGGGTTTCCGATTACGTCCTGATGGGCTACGGCACCGGTGCCATCATGGCCGTGCCCGCCCACGACGAGCGCGACTGGGAATTCGCCAGGAAGTTCGATCTGCCCATTATCGAAGTGGTGGCCGGCGGCAATGTGCAGGAAGCGGCCTATACCGACATTCAGGACGGCATGATGGTCAATTCCGATTTCCTCAACGGCCTGAAGGTGGCCGACGCCAAAAAGCGCATCATTGAATTTCTCACCGAAAAGGGCCTGGGCGAAAAGAAGGTCAATTTCAAGCTGCGCGACTGGGTGTTCTCCCGCCAGCGGTACTGGGGCGAGCCCATCCCGCTGGTGCATTGCGACAAGTGCGGCTGGGTGCCCGTGCCGGAAGATCAGCTGCCGGTGAAGCTGCCGGACGTGGAAAGCTACGAGCCCACGGACAACGGCGAATCTCCTCTGGCCAAGATGACCGACTGGGTCAACACCACCTGCCCCTGCTGCGGCGGCCCCGCTCAGCGGGAAACCGACACCATGCCCCAGTGGGCCGGCTCCAGCTGGTACTTCCTGCGGTATATCGATCCCCACAACGACAAGGAATTCGCCTCCATGGACGAATTGAAGTACTGGCTGCCGGTGGACTGGTATAACGGCGGCATGGAGCACACCACGCTGCATCTGCTGTATTCCCGGTTCTGGCATCGGTTCCTGTACGATCAGGGCTATGTGCCCACCATGGAGCCCTACAAAAAGCGCACCAGCCACGGCATGATCCTGGGCACCGACGGCGAGAAGATGTCCAAATCCCGGGGCAACGTCATTAACCCCGACGAAATCGTGGCCGAAATCGGTGCGGACGCCTTCCGCCTGTACGAGATGTTCATGGGCGCCTTCGATCAGGAAATTCCCTGGTCCACCGAGGGAGCCCGGGGCTGCCGCCGGTTCCTGGACCGGGTGTGGAAGCTGATGGAAATGATGGACGATTCCGAAGCCATTTCCAAGGACATGGCCTACGATGTGAACTTCACCATCAAAAAGGTCTCTGACGACTATGAGAAGATGAAGTACAACACCGCCATCGCCCAGATGATGACGCTGGTCAACGCCTTCTACGCCAAGGGCCGCATCACCCGGGGCGAAATGAAGGTGCTCATCCAGCTGCTGAACCCCGTGGCGCCTCACATCACCGAGGAGATCAACCAGATCTGCGAATTCGGCCCCGAGCTGATTCACAAGCCCTGGCCCAAGTGCGACGAAAAGGCCCTGGTGAAGGAGTCCGTGGAAATCGCCCTGCAGATCAACGGCAAGGTTCGCGGCAAGCTGGAAGTGCCCACCTCCCTGACCCGGGAAGGCGCGCAGGAATACTTCCTGGCCCTGGAGGATGTGCAGAAGCTCGTGGCGGGACGGGAAATCCGCAAACTGGTTTACGTGCCCGGTCGTCTGGTGAACATCGTGCTGTAATGCTTTCTTCGGCCGCCGGAGGCTTCGGCGGCCGAAATTTTTTCATTGGCCTGCAACCATCGCGCCCTGCCGGTATACACTATTTCCGGAAGGACGCCGAAACAGGAGGAACTTTTCATGAAAAAAAAGCAAAAACGCGCCCTGGCGGCGGCGATAGTCTGCATGGCGCTGTTTGGGATACTGCTGGCCTCGCTGGATCTGTTCGACGTGCGGCCCATCGGCCCTCAGAATTCCAGCGTGGGTCTGGCCACCCTGAACAACGCCGCCAAGCAATGCTTCGGCAAAACCCTGGGCTTCTATAATCCCGACGATTTTTCCAGCTACAACCACGCCCTGTATCAGGTCACCGGCATTCTGGGCTATCTGGCCATCGCCACCGCCCCGATTTTCGCCCTGGCGGCGCTTCTGCAATTGATTCGTCGGAAGAGCCTGGTGCGGGTGGACTGGGATTTCTATCTGCTGGCGGTCTTTTATGTGGTCGTCGGCGCGGTGTACGTGCTGTTTGAAAAGTGCGTGATCAATTACCGGCCGGTGGATCTGGGGCAAGGGCTGGAGCCCTCCTTCCCCTCCTCTCACACCATGCTGGCGGTGGCCTTACTGGGGGCGGCCATGGCGCAGATTCGCCACCGGGTGAAAAAGGCCCCCCTGCGGGCGCTGGCGGAATTCGCCTGCCTGATTCTGATGGCGGCCATCGTGGCCGGCCGGCTCCTCTGCGGCGTACACTGGCTCACGGACATCCTGGGCGGCCTGCTGCTGGGCGCGGCTCTGGCGTTTTTCTACCAGACGATGGAAATTCGTCTGCGCCGCAGACAGCATCAATACCGCAAGGCGCGGAAATAAT
>CACXHB010000159.1 GCA_902767315.1 uncultured Eubacteriales bacterium | reverse complement strand
TCCGCTCGACTTGCATGTGTTAAGCACGCCGCCAGCGTTCGTCCTGAGCCAGGATCAAACTCTGATGTTCAATCCTTTCCCTCAACTTCGTCGTCCGCTCAGACTCGCCAAAGCCCTCGCTTCTTACCTCGTCAAGGTGTTTCACTCATTCGAAATCTGACTGTTCTTTCCTTGTCTTCTTTTTCTCTCTGTATCGTTTTCAAGAATCGCCGTCGTCGTCGGAGCGTCGCTCGCGACAACGTTTATTATTATACCAACGCACCCATCATTTGTCAAGGGTTTTCTGCAAAAAACTTCACGCACAATATATTGTGGTTTATATCCTGCACATTGTGCTATATATTGCGATTTTTGACCGTTTTTTCTCGAAAATCACGCGAATTTGAATTGTTAAGAAATAGATTTTTCAAGAAAAAAACGGCCACAGGAAGCATACAAATGACCCACACAAGGCCCTGTTTTTCCGCCGAATCCCCGGAAAAAGTTGGAACATCCCCCGGAAAAGCCCTTTCCAGCAGCAGATAAATCCCCGCGGCCAGCGCCGCCGTCACGGTCTTTTGCAGCACATATCGCCCCAAAGGCACCCCGAAGGCGGCGTTTTGCAAAATCACGCAGCAGCCCCCGAAGCCCAGCGCCCCAGCCAGTATCCATTCCGGCAGGCCCCTTTCCGCCCAGAACGCCGCGCCCGTGGGCAATTCCAGAAAGGGCGACACAAATTCCACCCATGGGCCCGCCGCCGCCCGGGCCATGGCCATGCCCACGGAAAAAAGCGTCATATATCCGCAGACTTTCAGCATGGCCAGCGCCGCCCCGGCGATTGGATGCGCCTCGTTCGCCGAAGGAACCCCCGTCCATGGAGCCGTTTCCCCCGCCCAGGCCCGGCGAAACAGCAGTCCCGTCAGGAACATGCCGCCCCACTGGGCCGCCAGCAGCCGATAGCCCACCCCGGCGGAGCCCTTCAGCGCCACGCCCAGGGCGGAAACCACGTACACCGGCCCCATGCCGCAGGAAATTCCCGCCAGCCGGGCGGCCTGTCCCCGGGTGAGCCCCACCTCCGCCGCCACACGGCCCACGGCCATGGCCCCGGCAGGGGAACCGCCCAGCAGCCCCGTCACCAGGGCGGAGGCACAGCTTCCCGGCAGGCGAAACACCCCGCGCAGCAGCCAGCCCAGCAGCCGGTCGTAAATTTCCCGGGCTTCTTTACAGGTGAGAAAGGGCAGCACCGCCGCAAAAGGAAAAAGCGCCGGGGCCACCGACGCGGCCCAATTGGCCATGGCCCCCCGGGCCGCCGCCAGCGCCGCATCCGGAAAGGCCATCAGCCCCGCGACATAAACCGCCGCCAGCGCCGCCTTCCAATATCCCTTCAATAAAATCACCCCCGGAAAAAACATATGCCCCCGGGGACGGGGTTCGTCCTCGGAGGCCGTTTTTTCAGAAGGTCAGATCAATTTCATTCAACAGATGGGTCGTGCCGTCGGCTTCGGTGGTTTCCATGGCGTTGCCTTCGGTATAAAGCCGCAGGCCGTTGTCGCTCCATTCGTAATTCAGCTTCGCGTCCGGATCGTTCACCAGCCAGATCATATCCGTGTTGTCGCGCCCGTCGCAGAAGACGGCGTTGAGTTTGGGATACGCCATATAGAGGGTATACTGCTTGTCCTGCGCGTCCTCCCCTTCCTGGGCGGATTTGGAAATGGTGAGGTTGGCCCGCATGATGACCACTTCCCGTTTGCCATCGGGAGAATCCACCACGGCGTATTTGTTGAAATCCGTATCGATGCGGCTGATGCATTGCAGGTACATGGCGAACAGCGTGAAAATACTGACGATGGCCACGCAGACTTTCACCGCCCGGCGGGTCACGTTGTTTTTGGGCAGATTGGCGATCAGCCGGCCCACCACCAGCAGAATGCCGATGACCAGCGCGTACCAGAGCCAGTAGGGCAGCGTGCTGTTAATCATAATATATCCCTTGGCATTCAGCGCCCGCTGAACGGCGTACAGAATGGCCACCACCAGGGTGTAGCCCCCCGCCACCTTGTAATACATGCCGATATGAAACTTCTTTTCCGCCCGGGGATCGCCGGTGTAAAGATTTTTCGCCTTGTTGTTATCCGCCATGCCGCAGCACCTCGTCCTGTCTTTTTCTGAAATTATAACATGGGACGGGTCAAATTGCAAACCCCAAGCCGCGCCTTTGCCGCCAAAGCTTGCATCCCCCCGGGCGCTGTGATAAAATAGCAAAAAACACACGTAAAAAAGGAGTGCCTTTTTCATGAAACAGCTGATGCTGGGCAACGCGGCCATCGCCAGAGGGCTTTACGAGGCGGGCTGTCGTTTTGTGTCCGCCTATCCGGGCACGCCCTCCACGGAAATCACCGAATTCGCCGCCGGATATGACGAAATGTACGCCGAATGGGCCCCCAACGAAAAGGTAGCCATGGAATCCGCGTTCGGCGCGTCCCTGGCCGGAGCCCGCTCCTTCTGCGCCATGAAGCACGTGGGCCTCAACGTGGCGGCGGATCCCCTGTTCACCGCCTCCTACACCGGGGTAAACGGCGGCTTCGTCATCTGCGTGGCCGACGACCCGGGCATGCATTCTTCCCAGAACGAGCAGGATTCCCGGCATTACGCCCGGGCCGCCAAAGTGCCCATGCTGGAGCCCGCGGATTCCTCCGAATGCCTGGCCTATACGAAGCTCGCCTTTGAATTGTCGGAACAATTTGACACCCCTGTCATAATTCGCAGCTGCACCCGGGTGGCCCATTCCCAATCTCCGGTGGAAATCGCCCCCCGGCAGGAAACGCCCCTGAAGGAATATCAGAAAAATATTTCGAAATACGTCATGAGCCCCGGCAACGCCATCGGCCGACACGTGGCGGTGGAAGCGCGCACCCGGCGGCTTTTGGAATACGCGGAAAACGCCGGCATGAACCGCGTGGAGCCCGGCAACAAAACCGGCTTCATCTGCGCCGGCGCCTGCTACCAATATATAAAGGAAGTTTTTCCTCAGGCCAGCGTGCTGAAGCTGGGCATGGCCTTTCCCCTGCCGGAAAAATTAATCCGGGATTTCGCTCAGGGCGTTGAAAAACTTTACATTGTGGAAGAACTGGATTCCTGCATTGAGGATCACGTCCGCGCCCTGGGC
>CACXHB010000158.1 GCA_902767315.1 uncultured Eubacteriales bacterium | reverse complement strand
TGTAGCATTACAATAGAAGTGAGACCAAAGGGGTAGAAAAAAGCGATTGAAATCGTTAGAATAAAGTCACCACACCCACTCCAACGAAAGGAATCAATCGCCATGAAGAGTATAGCACAGAATAAGAGGTATTTGCAACACGAGGTTACGACAAAATTGTATGCGGTCAGGCTGTATAGGCAGGAGAAAGACGTACAGTTCGTGTGTCGGAGATATCATATATCAAAGGCATCGCTGATGCGATGGAATAAACGATACGACGGAACGAGGGACTCGCTGGAGCCGAAATCGCATCGGCCCAAGAGTCCACACCCCAATGCCCATACAGAGGAAGAACTGACATGGATTCGCAATCTGCACCGGAGAAATCCCAACATCAGCGTATGCGAGATGTATGGGAAGCTGCGCGAAGAAAAGGCCTACGATCGACATCCAGGATCACTGTACCGTGTCTTCGTAAGACTGGGATACCGCAAGAAGGTAGAATCTACAAAAAAGAAATCGAAGCATCTCGGGAAATACGATACACCTGCCCAGTTGGGCATAAAGTGGCAGATGGACGTAAAATACGTACCGAAAATATGCTACGTCGGCAAGGACGATGAAGTGTTTTTTCAATACACCATGATTGAGGAAGCCAGCCGGAAACGGTTTCTCTATGCGTATAAGGAGCAGAGCAGCTTCTCGACGGTGGATTTTGTGAAGCGCGCAATCACCTATTTCGGCTATGCGCCTCAGACAATTCAGACGGACAACGGCGGAGAGTTTCGCCATACCTCAAAGACGAAACGAGTGCATCCTCTGGATCTGTTCTGCCAGAAAAACGGCATTATACACAAGACGATCCGTCCCAGAACGCCTTGGCACAATGGCAAAGTTGAGCGCAGCCATCGCAGCGATCAGGAACGATTCTACAATCACCTGAGTTTCTATTCCCTTGCCGATTTACAAATTCAGATGAAAAGATATCTGCGTCGAAGCAACAACATCCCCATGTCAGTTCTCGGCTGGAAGTCTCCCTGTCTGCGCCAGCTGGAGCTCTTGAACGCCGGAAATATCTGACGCAGTTCGGGCCTCGCCACTTCTCTGCGTCAGATATTTCCGCTTTCGCTTCTTCTATTTTTCGGTCTCACATCATTGACAAACGGACATTTGAGGAATTTTTTCTTGAGGCGACGCCGCGCAATTCGGCGGCGCCTTAACAACCGTCAAATATAATCGGAGATGTAGGGCGTTTCCTGCAAAAGGGCGTTGTCCAGCCGGGCAATGGCACGGGGTTCCGCCTCGATGCGGCCCAGGCGATGGAGTTTGGCGGCGGTTTTGTAGCCCATCAAAAGCGCCGAAAGGGTGGCGATGGAAAGCCTCACGTGGAAATCGGCGCGCTTTTGTACCAGGGAGGTTTTGCCCTGTTGGAAAAGCACGGTGAATCTGCCGTTGTTCCAGGGAAGGAACGTATCTTCCACCTCGAAGGAAAAGCACACCCCAGGCTCTTCCGGTTCGCAGGGATACAGCCGCAGAAACTGTTCCACGTCCACGATGCGGCCCATGATATAGGGGCGGATGATTTCCCGAATGTCGCCGTCGTCCATTTCGAAGGCGATGGGCTCGCTGGCGTAGGAATTGCCGTGCACCTCGTCGATCATGGAATCATGGGCGCGGATGTATTCCCAAAGGCCCTGCTGAGCCTCCCGGTTCAGGTAGATCATTTCCTTGATGTGCATCACGTCGTCCTTGATCAGGTAGACCATGTATCCCTGGGGATTGTCGTGTACGTCGTAATACACGGCCACGAAGGTGTCGTCCTCGCTCCAGCGCCAGTATTCCTCCCAGGCCAGGCTGTTGCGGAACAGGCAGCCGTGGGTGGCGCTGGCGAAGCGGGTATGCAGGTTGATGAAATCCGAATTTTCCCAATCCACCCGGCGCACGTAGCCGGGCGCCTTGGCCCGGGCGGGGATCTGCCGGTCTTTTACGGTATAGGAGATTTTATTGGAGATGATTTCCCAGCCGAAGCGCCGGTAGAGGGGAATGGAATAGGGAAACAGCATGGCGAAGGGCTGTCGGCGTTCCCGCATATGGCTCAGGGCCTGAAACATCAGCCGCTTCATGATGCCCCGGCCGGAGTATTCCGGATAGGTGCACACGCTGGTGACAAAGCCGATGGGATACACCGCGCCGTAAATATTGGCCTTCAGGGGATAGACCGCCACCTGGGAGACCAGGGTTTCTCCGTCGAAGCAGCCCAGCACGTCCGCGCGCTTCAGCACGGGAAATTTGGATTGCTTGATTTCGTCGTCCTTCCAGCCGGTGTCCATCAATTCCTGTTCGGTTACCTGGAAGGCGTATCGCAAAAGCGCGTTATACTGCTCCAGATCCTCGGTGGTCAGGGCGCGTATGGCGTAATTCTGAATGCCTTTGCCTTCGTTCATGGGGTGTTGTTCTCCTTTGAATGGGATGAAAAATTCGCGGGGATTCATGGTTCATTTCTTAATTATATGCGCAAATGGATTTGGGGTCAAGGCGTTTGAAATTCGAAAATTGGTGGAAGGAATTGCCGAAGGGCGGGGCTGCATGGTATAATAAACAAAAAGGCTGCCTTTCAAGGCCGCGGAAAAGGAGAAACCGGACATGAAGGTATTGCTTTTAAGCTGCAACACGGGGGAAGGGCACCACAGCGCCGCCCTGGCCGTGGAGGCCGAACTGCAAAGCAGGAACATTCCCTGTCAACTGGTGGACCCCATGTCCTTTGCCAGCGACGCCACCCGGGACCGGGTTTGCAACGCCTATAATTCCCTGATTCGGAACATGCCCAAGGCCTTCGGGCTGATCTACAAGGCGGGGGAGCACGCGGATGGGCTGTGGCCCCATTCGCCGGTCTATCTGGCCAATTCCCTTTATGCGGACAAGCTGCTGGCCTACATTCAGGAAAACCAGTTTGACACGGTGATCTCTACACATCTTTTCGGCATGGAGGCCATGACGGCCATCGCGAAAAAGTTTGGCGTGCACATTCCTACTTATGCTGTTTTGACGGATTACACCTGCATTCCCTTTTTCACGGACGTGAAGATGGACGGATATTTTATTCCGCACAAGGATCTCATTCCGGAACTGACCCAAAAGGGCCTGGATGCGGCGATTCTGTATCCCACGGGCATTCCCGTTTCTCCGAATTTTGCCCAGCGGCTGGAGATGACGGCGGCTCGGGAGCGGCTTTCCCTGCCGGCGGAGAAGAAGATTTATCTGGTGATGACCGGCGGCGCGGGCTGCGGCCACATTAGCGATTTGTGCCAGGAGCTGCGGGAATGGGAGCGGGAGGACTTCCTGGCCTGCGTGCTGGTGGGGAAAAACGACAAGATGCGGGACGAACTGGATGCGCAGTTTGGCGACGACCCGCGCATCTGCCCCGTGGGCTTCACCCGGGAAGTGAACGTCTATATGAACGCCGCCGACGTGCTCATTACCAAGCCCGGCGGGCTTTCCAGCACGGAAGCCGCCGCGGCCTGCGTGCCCATGATTCATCTGATTACCATTCCCGGCTGCGAGGAGTACAACGCCGCTTTCTATGCCGCCCACGGCATGTCCCGGCCCACGGAGGATCCCCGGCAGGCGGCCCGTCTGGCGGTGGAGCTGGCCCACGATGCGGAGGCCTGCCGGAATATGCGCCTTTGCCAGCAGCGGGAGATCAATCCCTGCTCCGCCCGGGATCTGGTGGACAAGGTGCTCCTGTTGGAAAATGCTTAATCTGGTGGACAAGGTGCTCCTGCTGGAAAATGTTTAAAATACAAAATCAAAAAGAACACGCTCCGAAGCTATGGGCTCCGGAGCGGCAGACTGTCGAAAAACCCTTGGAGAGCTCGAGAGGGCCAAAGCTCTCTCGATTTTCAATCGTGCCCAGCGGCATGTACGGTGGGCACGGGAGGATTTTTGCGGCGGAAAATCCCATTTTCCAGAGCAAAAATCGTTTC
>CACXHB010000157.1 GCA_902767315.1 uncultured Eubacteriales bacterium | reverse complement strand
TTTTCCCAGCAGGTTCAGGCTTTTTCCGCCCAGGCCCATATACGCCAGCCGATTTTTCACTTCCTGCTCGCTGCGGCCCAGAATCACGGCGATTTCGGAAGCGCTGTTTTTCCCATTGGCCAATTGGCGCAATCGGCCCATTTCTTCCTGGGTCCAATGGCCGCTTCCCGGGATCAGGCCCAGTTTTTCCATATGAAGCTGCACCGCGTATTCCGTTCGGCACAATATTTTCGCCATGTCCGCCAGCGACATGCCGCGAGAAAAATTTCGTTTCAGTAACCGGTCTTCCCAATCCGTCCATTGCTTGCCGTTGCGGTTCTCCGGGCGGGGTTCGTTTTCGATTCTGTTCATCTGCTTCAGCACCGCCCGCAGATTTCGATGCAGCGCTTTGCACAGGCCGTCTATCGGCACGCCGTGCTCATACAATTCCTGCAATCGCTTCAGCTCCGCATCCGTCCACGGCTGGTCCGAATTCGCCCCTTCGTCCCCTTCCGCCTGCACAATGACCCGCAGCTGCTTTTCCAATTCCCGGGTGTTCCTGCCCAGCGTCTTGCGCATCATCCTCAGCGACGCGCCCGCTATGTACATCTGCTTCAATCGCCGCAGCTCGTCCCCCGTCCACGGCCGTTCCTCTCGAGGCTGCCTTGGCTTCCGCTGCCGTTCGTCCGGCGTTGCCTGCATCCTTCGCAGGGCTTCCACCCCATCCCGCAGGGCCTCCACCACCTCCGGGCGCTTCACCACAGAATCCTCCGGCAGAAATTCCCCCGTCATCGGGTCGATTCCCGCTGCCAGCAGCAAAAGATAATTCCTGCTCAGTTCCCCGTTCACCCTGACCCCTCCTTGCAACCGGCCCCGTGCCCCAATTCCGTCCAAATTTCATTCCAAAAGGCCCAGTTTTTTCAACCTCGCTCTGATTGCATTCCGAGTTCGATGCATCTTTTTGGCAATGTTTGCAATCGTGGTTCCCTTTTCATATTCAGACCGAAGCATTTTCTCTTCTTCCGGCAGCCACGGTTCCCATCTGCGATCCGCTTCTGATTCGTATGTCTCATCGGCAGTCGCTTCCAATTGCTGCACCTTCTGTTGTTCTCGCAGCGCTTCCACCCCGTCCCGCAGGGCCCGTACCACCTCCGGGCGCTTCACCACAGAATCTTCCGGCAAAAATTCCCCCGTCATCGGGTCGATTCCCGCCGCCAACAACAGAAGGTACGTCCTGCTCAGTTCCCCATTCACCCCATTGCGTCCCCTCTTTTCCTATAAGTGCAGCTCCATCCCCATGGAGATCAGGCACAGAATGCGATCCTTCACCGGAACGCCGGTAATGCGCTTCAGCGCATAGGCGTACAGTTCCAATTGCCGGGCATAGAACGCCCGAATTTCCTCCAGATTTTCCGCCCGGTTCGTTTTGTAATCCAATAACACCCATTGCCCGTCTTCCAAAAAGCAGCAGTCGATGGCGCCCTGCACCAGAATTTCTCCCGATGCGCCGCGCTTTTCCGCGTCTGTCAGCGCCCAATCCGTGGGAGCCAGGGTGTTAAAGGGCATTTCCCGATGCACCTGCTTTGCCGCCCGCAGCCGCAGGCCGGTTTCTCCGGAAAGGAATTCCGCCAGCCGGCTGGGCCGCACCACCTCCCTTTGAAGCTCGCTCATCAATTTTCGCTGCGTCATCTGGTCCAGCTGGAGGCGAATGGCGTCGATCAGCTCTCGCCCCGCCTGATTGCCCAGCGCCTGCAGATCCAGCAGCTGCATGGCCCGGTGATAGGCGGTGCCCCGTTCCGTGGCGGTCATGCCGCCCTCCTGCAGGAAAAGCGGCCGGGGCGCCAGGGCCTCCTGATTGCCCGGGCCCTCCACTCCCCGCAAAAGCCCGGAAGCCGTCAGCTTCAGGGGCCGCATTTCGTCCCCCGCGTGAGGATAGCGCCAGCGGTATTTCTCCGCCAGTTCCGGGTCGTAATCCCGGGGCTCCACCCGCACCTGGGTGTGTCCCGTGGGAATTTCCGGCAGCGTCAGGCCCTCGGCGAATTCCTCGCTGTAGCGCACGAAGGGCAGCCTGTCCACGTCCCCCAGCGCCGCCATGATCCAGTTCAGCGGGCTGCCGGTCAAAAGAGGGAACTGCCGTGCGGCGTACCACAGCCGGCAGGCCCGCTCGCTGTCGCCGACGGAACCCACCAGCAGCAGCCGCTCTTTGGCCCGGGTCAGCAGCACGTAGAGAATGCGCAATTCCTCCGCCAGGCTCTCCCGGTTCATTCGGTCCTGAATGGCCGTGCGGGGCAGGGTGTTGCGCCGGGTGCGCAGCTTCGGGTCGAAATGGAGCATGCCAATGCCCAGATCCCGGTGGCACAGCATGGAATCCTCGTTTTTCTGCAGTCGAATGCGGGTGCCCATCAGCGCGCCGAACACCACCCGGAATTCCAGTCCCTTGGAATGGTGCACCGTCATCAGCCGCACCACGTCGTCGTTTTCCCCCAGCACGTGGGCGGATTCCCCGCTGCCCCGGGCCTTGAGTCCCTCGGCAAAGGTCAGGAATCGATTCAGCGACCCGGAAACGTCCCGGTCGAAATTCCCCGCCCGGAGAATCAGCTGGTCGATATTGGCCTGCCGCTGTGCGCCCCCGGGCAGCGCCCCCACGTAGGCGTAAATGCCGCTTTCGTCCACCATGGTGCGAATCAGCCGATCCAGCCCCATGGCCCCCGCCCGCAGCCGCCAGGAATCCAGCATCTTTAAAAAATCCCGCAGCCGCCGGGGCAGGTCGCCCTCCCCCTGGGCGCAGGCCAGTACCGCGTCGGCAAAGGCCCCGTCCCGCCTGCACAGGCGAATCTGCGCCAGATCTTCCACGGACAACAGGCATACGCAGCTGCGCAGCACCCCCACCAGTTCCTCGTCGCAATGGAAATTGTCCGTGATCTTGATGAGATTCAAGGTCATGCGGATTTCCAGCGTGTCAAAATAGCCTCCCGCGCCCTCGGCGTAACAGGGAATGCCCTTGGCGGTAAGCATGGGCGCGATGGCGTCGAAGGCCCGAGCCCCCTGGCGGGTCAAAACGGCGATATCCCCATAATGCAGCGTGGGGTCTTCCTCCCGCAGCCGCTGAATTTCCCGGGCGATGAGCAGCCCCTCCCGCTCCGCGGAAGTCAGGTCGTCCTCCCCGCCCCCCACCAGCACGTGGATTTCCACCGGCGCACCGGGGCCCGCCGCGTCGTCTCCCGGCCGCAGCCGGGCGGCTTCGTCATAGAGAATCTCGCTGTCGCCCCCGGTCATCAGCCGTTCAAAGACTGCGTTGGTGAAGTCCAGCACGCTCCGGTCCGAACGAAAATTCCGGGTCAGGGGCAAAAGCACGCCCCCCTCGCCCTCGCCGTAGCGCCGGTATTTTTCCAGAAACAGACTGGGCTCCGCCTGGCGGAATCGATAAATGGACTGCTTCACGTCTCCCACCATGAACAGATTGTCCCCTCGGGAGACCCGGGTGAGAATGGCCTCCTGAATATCGGAGGTGTCCTGATATTCGTCCACAAACACATAGGAATATCGCTTCCGGGCCGCGTCGGCCACCGGCTCCTTTTCCAGCGCCCGCAGGGTGCGCTGTTCCAGGTCGGCATACGTCAGCGCCCCCCGCTCCGCCTTGGCGATTTCCATCAGCCGCATGGCCTCCCGGGCGATCTTGCCCAGCACCCGGGCCGCCTGCAGGGTGTCCTCCGCGTCCGGAAACGCCACCGCCAGGGGAAGCCCCGGCATGGTCAGGGCGTTCATGCGCCGCTTGGCCATTTCCCGCAGGGATTTCGCCTCGTCAATGGCCTCCGGGGAAAAGCCGGTGTTCCGGCCCTTGGGCGTGACAAATTTGAAATCCGCCAGCGCCTGCCGCAACGTTTCATAATCCTGAATTTCCAACAGCTCCGTCAGCGCCTGCGCGTCCGCCGTCAGCGCGGCCTCGTAATGCCTGGGCAATTCGTCCATGCGCTCGCAGGCCTGCGTCACGTACAGATACGCCTCCTGTATGGTGCGCCGGTTGGCCTGCAGCACCTCCCGCACCCAGGCCTCGGGAGCGCCGCTCAGCGTCTTTTCCAGCCATGCCTCCGGGTCCGGCCGGGATTCCAGAAAGCGAATCAATTGCGCCGCCATTTCCCGCACCCCCGCGGGCCCCCGGCCGTAATCCAGCTTTTCCAGGGCCTCGCCCCCCTTGGCATACACCGTTTCCAGGGCCTCGTCCAGGGCCTTTTCCTGAATCATGGCCGCGTCGGCCTCGTCCAGGATGGTGAAGGCCGGGTCCACACCGGCGGATTCGAAATTCTCCCGCAGGAAATCCGCGCAGAAGGCGTGGAGGGTGGTAATCAGCGCCCGTTCCAGCCGAAGCTGCTGCTCATGGGCCCGGGCGTTTCCCTGGGCTGCCAGCGCACTCAGGGCCCGGGAAAGCTTTTCCCGCATGCCCGCGGCGGCGGCTCGGGTAAAGGTGACCACCAGAAGGGAATCCACGTCCGTCCCTTCCGTTACCAGCCGCAAAATGCGTTCCACCAGCGTGGCGGTTTTTCCGGAACCCGCGGCGGCGCTGAGCAGCAGGTTGCTGCCCCTTTTTTCAATGGCGGCCCTCTGTTCGTCCGTAAAGCGCATGGGCAAAATCCTCCAATTTTCTGAATTCGAAACGGATGCGACCCCGGGGGAGGCGCGGAGGGGGCCGCAGCCCCCTCCGCAGGTGCTATAATGGAGCCGGGAGACATCGTCTCCCGGCTCCATTATAGCACACTTTACCCTCGAATCCTATCCTTCCCGGAATCAGAATAGACCCGGGGCACCCGGCGGCTCATCCGGGCGATCAGTTCGTTGCGGTTCCAGCCATACCATCCTGAGGCCTCCAGCAGGGAAATGCCGTCCCCCAGGAAGGTCACCGCATCTCCCCTGGTCACCCCGGGTACGTCGGTTACGTCCAGGGTCATCTGGTCCATCATCACCAGCCCCGCTACCGGCGCGCGCACTCCCCGCACCACGGCGTAACCCCTGGCGCAGGCCCGGGGCATGCCGTCGTAATAGCCGCAGGTAATCGTGGCGATGAGACTGTCCCGTTTCAGGGGATGTTCGTCGTCATAGCCCAGGCACTGGCCAGCCTTCACCCACCGAAGCTGGGCAATCCTCGCCCGCACCCGCACCGCCAGCGGACACTTCTCCGGTTCCGGGAAATGCCGGTTGGCGGAACCGTAGATCCACGCGCCGGCGCGAACCGCGTCCAGGCGATATTCCGGATAGAGCAGCATGCCGATGCTGTCCAGGGCGTGGAGCATGCCAAAATCCACCTGTTTTTCCCCCAGCGCCCGGGCCACGCCCAGGAAGGCCGCCATCTGGCCGTCGTCGCTTTCCCGGCCCCGCAGCGCCAGGTGAGTAAACAGCCCCGCGATTTTCAGCCCCGGCAGGCGGGAAATGCGCTCCACGATTTCAGCCGCATTATCGGGATTCAGCCCCAGCCGATGCAGCCCGGTGTCGATTTTCACATGCACCCGGGCGGTTTTCCCCGCCTCGCAGGCGGCCTGGCTGATCTGCCGGGCGGTTTCTTCGTCGATCACTGTCAGAAGAATTCCCTTTTCCACCGCGTCGGCGTAAAAGGCGGGATGGGTATAGCCCATCACCAGCACCTGCGCCGGGCAGACGCTTTGCACCTCCAGCGCCTCGGTATATTCCGCCACCGCCAGCACGTCTGCCCCTGCCTGCCACAGGGCAGGAGCCACCCGCGCCGCTCCCAGGCCGTAAGCGTCGGCCTTGATGACGGGAATCACCGTCACGCCGGGGCACTGTTCCCGGGCGGTGCGGAAATTATGGCGAATCAAATCCAGATCCACTTCCGCCCAGCAGCGGGCGGTTTGCTGTTCCAGGGTCATGGGAAAATCCCCTTTTTCAGATAAAATCAATATCGGAGCATTTCCCGGTAGGAATCCAGCTCCTTCTGGTTGCCATAGACAAAGTGGCCGTCCTCCAATTCCGCCCACACGGGCAGATCGCTGGAATAATCGTGCATGGAGGGGTCGTAGGTGGTGAGCACCTTGTTTTTCTCGCTGTCCGGATCCGGCTGGGGCACGGCGGAGAGCAGCGCCCGGGTATAGGGATGCAGCGGATGGCGGAAGAGCTTCTCGGTTTCGCAAAGCTCCACCAGCTTGCCCTTATGAATCACGGCGATGCGGTCGCAGATGAAGCGCATCACGGAAAGATCGTGAGAGATGAACAGGTACGTCAGTCCCCGCTTTTTCTGCAATTCACTCATCAGGTTCAGCACCTGGGCGCGAATGGACACGTCCAGGGCGGAAATGGGCTCGTCGGCAATGATAAATTCGGGCTTCATAATCAGCGCCCGGGCGATGCCGATGCGCTGTCGCTGACCGCCGGAGAATTCATGGGGGAACCGGCTGGCGAATTCCGGCAGAAGGCCCACCTCGTCCAGGGCCTCGGCCACCATCTCCCGCCGCCGGGCCGGAGAAATGGAGCGGTCGGACCAGATGCCCTCGGAGACGATGTAGTCCACCTTGGCTCGCTCGTTCAGGGAAGCCATGGGGTCCTGAAAGATCATCTGAATCTTCCGGGTCAATTCCTTATCCTGTTGGGAGGTAATTTTGCCGGAAATGCGCTGGTCTTCGAAGAAAATTTCTCCCGCGGAAACGGGATGGATGCGGATAATGGCCCGGCCGATGGTGGTTTTTCCGGAGCCGGATTCTCCCACCAGGCCGAAGGTCTCTCCCCGGTAAATATCAAAGGACACGTCGTTTACGGCGCGAACCTTTTTCCGGCCGGAACCGAAATCCACAGAAATATTTTTCACTTGCAGCAATTTTTCGTTCACGGGTTCGCACTTCCCTTCGCGCGAATGGCGCGGATGTTCACCGGCGGATCGATTTTTGGGGCCCGGGGGTCCAGCAGCCACGTGCGGGCCTTATGGGTGGGGCTCACGTCGAAATAAGGCGGCCGTTCCACAAAATCGATTTCCAGGGCGTAAGGATTCCGGGGAGCAAAGGCGTCCCCGCGAATTTCGGTGTACAGATTCGGCGGCGTGCCCTTGATGGAGAAAAGGGGCTGGCCCCTTACTCCCAACTGGGGCAGCGAGGACAATAGCGCCCAGGTATAAGGATGGCGGGGGTCGTAGAAAATCTCCTCGCACAGGCCGATTTCCACAATGTCCCCGGCGTACATCACGGCGATGCGGTCGGCCACGTTGGCCACCACCCCCAGGTCATGGGTAATATACACGCAGGTGAGGCCCAGCCGATCCCGCAATTCCTTAATCAGGGAAAGAATCTGCGCCTGAATGGTCACGTCCAGGGCGGTGGTGGGCTCGTCGCAGATGAGGATCTTCGGCCGGCAGGCCACGGCGATGGCGATGACCACCCGCTGGCGCATGCCGCCGGAAAATTCGTGGGGATACTGCCGGGCCCGGCGCTCGGGTTCGTCGATGCCCACGTCCTTCAATACGGAAAGCATCTGGGCATGGGCCCCGTGGCGGTCGATCTTCTGGTGCAGCAGGATGGCCTCTTCAATCTGCGCCCCGATGGTTTTCAAAGGGTTCAGGCTGGTCATGGGGTCCTGCATCACCATGGCGATTTCCCCGCCGCGGATGGGCAGCCAGTCCTTTTCCTGGGTGATTTTGGCCAGGTCTTTTCCGTCGTAGAGAATTTCTCCGGAATCGATATGGCCATTTAAGTCGTTCAGGCCCATGAAGCACTTGGTAAACACGCTTTTTCCGGATCCGGATTCTCCCACGATGGCCAGGCTTTCGCCCTTGTACAGATCCAGGGATACGCCCCGGATGGCATGAAGCACCCGTCCGCGCAGATCAAATTTCAGATTCAGGTCCTTGACCGAAAGGATCACATCGCCCATGGTATCATCTCCTTGACCGCGGCAAACGCGGAGCGGTTCTGTTTGTCAAACATGATTTTTGGGGTCCGCCGCGTCCGCAAAGGCGTTGCCGATGATATAGAACGCGATGGTGATAATGGAAAGCACGATGGCCGGGAAGATCAGCTGATAGCGCAGGGAAGGCGAAGTGATGAGCTTGCGTCCCTCGTTAATCAGGTTGCCCAGGGAGGGCATATCCGCCGGCAGGCCCAGGCCGATGTAGGTCACGAACACTTCCGAGCCGATGGCCCCGGGAATGGCCAGCGCCATGCGCAGGGTGATGACGCTCACCAGATAGGGCAGCAGGTTCTTCAGAATGATGCGGAAGGTGCCGGTGCCCAGGCAGCGGGAGGCCAGGTTATAATCCCGGTCGCGAATGATGACGATCTGATTGCGGATGAACCGGGCCATGCCCAGCCAGCCGGTGAGGCACATGGCGAACACCAGGGTGGAAAGGCCGGGTTTCATGATATACGAAATCAGAATCAGCACAATGGTGGAGGGAATATTGTCCAGGATATTATAGATTTCGGTCATCACCCGGTCCAGTTTGCGCACATAGCCCCACACCACGCCCACGAAGATGCCCACCACAGCCTCGACCATGGCCACGATCACGCCGATGAGCAGGGAGGTGCGGGTGCCGGCCCAGACCCGGGCCCACAGATCCTGGCCGATGTTATTGGTGCCGAACCAGAACCCGGTTTCCGAGGGCAGGGAGCAGACGCTGGTTTCCCCGGTGGTGACGGCAAGGCCGGTGGCCTCGTCCAGCAGCTTTACGTCCTTTTTCTCCACATACACGGGATCGCCCTTGTTGGTGATGTCCGCGGCGGAGGCGTACAGGCTGATCTTATAATTGCTCTTTACGGTGAAGGGGCCTTCCGGAATTTCGTCCGGCAGCTTCAGCCAGCTGGTCTGCACATAGCCCTCCTGGCCGTCGTATTCCACCCGGCACCAGGTATCGCCATACTCCAGGCAGGTGAAATCCGTGCGCTTGTTGATGCTGCCCACCACGTTGCTGGCTTCATACCAGGCGTCGTCGTATTCCTTCACAGTAAGCTCCGTGCCCTCCGGCACCTTCAGAAGCTCCGCAGAAAAGGACGGCGACTGGTTGGAAAGCTGAATGCCGGTGGCGGGATGGTTATTGACGGTATTGGGGTTGCGCTGACCGGGGAGATAGGGCTGGATAACGGTGAAGATCAAAAGCAGCACCAGCACAATGAGCATCACCATGGCCACGCGGTTTTTGGAAAACACCCGCAGGGTGCTGCCCCAATAGGAATAATCCGAATATCCGGCGCGTTCCGCCGCGGCCTCGTCCAGCTTCGCCCGCTGGAACAGATTGGAGGCGTCCACGCTTTTTTCCAGATTTTTGCTCATGGCGTCTTTCACGGAAAGCATCAGCGGGCACCTTCTTTCTTGGCGAACTTAATGCGGGGATCCACCACGCCCATCAGCAAATCGCCCAGCAGCAGGCCCACCACGCCGATGACGCAATAGAGCATGACGATGGCCTGCACCATGGGGTTATCCTGGCGGCCGATGACGTCTACCAGCAGACCGCCCATGCCGGGCACGGAATACAGGGATTCAATGTAAATGGAGCCGCCCACGGTGTAGAGAATGGAGGTGGGCAGATACTGAATCATGGGCACGAAGGCGTTGCGGAACACGTGGCGCATGGTGATCTTCCGGGTGGAAACGCCCTTGGCCCGGGCCAGCTTCACGTAATCCTTGTTCATTTCGTCCAGCATATAACGCCTGAGCCACATGGCGTAATAGGCGGTATTGCCCAGGGACATGGAGAACACCGGCAGAATCCAGGTGACGGGATTGCCCCGCTCGAAGAGCATGGGAATCTTCAAAAGATCCGTGGCGTACATCTGGATGAGAATATAATAGACCGCCGAAGGCACGGCGTTGATAATCACGATAAACAGGGTGCCGAATTTATCCCAGAACTTGCCCTTGGAACGGGCCATGGCCGCGCCCAGGGGAATGCCCAGCGTCATGGCCAGCGCCATGGACAAAAGCCCCAGCAGAATGGACACGGGAGCCTTCTGGGCGATGATGCTGCCAATGGGCGCGCCCACCCGATAGCGGGCGGAAGTGCCCAGATCTCCCCGCAGCAGGCTGGCAAAAAAGTCCTTCAGCTGCACGGCGATGGGGTCGTTCAGGCCCAGAGATTCCAGCCGCGCATTGATGACCGCGGGGCTGAGCTTATCATAATTTTCGAAATAGCCCTCGATGGGCATCTGGCGAAGAAGCACAAATACGATGGACAGCACGATCACCAGGGTAATGGTCGCGCCCACCAGCCTGCGCAGAATATAACGCAGCAAGAAATCACATCCAATCCGTGAAGGAAATACCGAAAAACCGAATGATAGCAGAAGGGGGGCTGCCGGTTTGCGACAGCCCCGGGGCTTTCAAAATGCGCCTTACTGGGCGGAACGGGCCTCCAGCCACGCATCGTAAGCGTCAAAGTACTCGTCGGTGTTCATGGATTTTTCCAGCAGCACCGCGCCCTTGTAGCGCTCGTTGGAGATGCCGAAGGGAGCGTACTGGCCGGAGAAGGGATCCAGCCGGGAAGCGGAATATCCGCCGTTGGTATTGCCGAAGGGGATGACGTAGGCCTTGTTGATGATGTAGGCTTCCGCCTTGGCAAAGGCCAGATAGCGCGCGCCCAGATCATCGGTGATGGCCTTGGCGGCGTCCACCAGGCCGTAATACTCGGCCATTTCGTCCTGGTTGGCGTACTGATCCATGAAGTTGTAGGAGTTGTCAATGTACAGCGGATCGGTGTAGGTCTCCGGGTCGGCGTAATCCGGGCCCCAATTGCACAGCATGAAGGCGTACTTGCCTACCCGGCGAACCTCGCCCAGGAAGCCGGAGGAGGGACCCGCTTCCACGATGATGTCCACATAATCCGGTCCGAACAGGCCTTCCAGCTGCTGTTCCACCACCACGCACATTTCGTCCCAGCCGGTGGAAGAGGGATTGTAGGGCATAAGCACCTTGATGGGGAAGGTCGCGCCGGCTTCGGTGAGTTCGGCAATGGCCTGGTCGCGATACTGCAGGGCCATTTCTTCGTTATAGGTGCCGTCCTGCAGGGCGGTGATGGGCTCCAGATCGCCCATGTCCACATAGTCGGTGCCTTCGTAAGTCACGAAGTCCGCCAGGGTCATGGTGTTGCACAGGAGCATTTCGGGGTTGTCGGGCTCGTAGACGTACATGGCCTTCAGGCGATCCAGTCCATAATAGAAGGACTTGCGGAAGGCTTCGTTGTTCACGGCCAGCTTCCAGTTTTCCGGCTCGTATTCCGCGTCAAATTCGGGGTCGAAGTTGAAGGCGAAGAAGTAGGAATAGAAGCTGGTGTTGCGGGTGGGATGAATCAGGTCCGCGGTCTCCGGGTCGCTGAGCCACTGCTGGGCAATGGTGTTGTCGATGGAGGCGGCGTCGATTTCACCGCGGCGGTAGAGCTCGGGAGCCAGGGTTTCGGCTTCCTTATTATAGGTCTGCTCGATGGTATCGATATGCACGTTTTCCCGATCCCAATAGGATTCGTTGGCGGTGTAAACCCGCTTTTCCTGGGGCGCGAACTCGGAGAGGATATAAGCGCCGCAGTACAGGATGGAATCGTTGGAGGTGGCCACGCCGAAGTTTTCACCCTGGGCGGCCAGGAAGTCTCCGTTCACGGGCATAAAACACACGTAAGTAAGGGAGGAAAGGAAGTAGGGAGTCGCGGTCTTCAGGGTGTATTCCACGGTCTTGTCGTCCAGCGCCTTCACGCCCACGGTCTCCCATTCGGTGACGGGATAGGGATCCTCGCCCTCTTCGGGAGTGGAGGTGCCCAGGTAATATTCCTCGGCGCCGGCGATGAGGCCGTACATGATGCTGGCGGTGGAGGAGGCGTTCTGCGCGTTGAGCACATACTGAGCGGCGGAAACGAAATCCTGCGCCTTTACGTCGGCGTAGTATTCGCCGTTATGATCCACCCAGGTGATGCCGTCCCGCAGATGGAAGGTGTACACCGTGCCATCCTCGGAAACATCCCAGGATTCCGCCAGGGAGGGCTGGATGTTGCCATACTGATCGTATTCCACCAGGGTGTCGATCACGTTGGCGGCCAGGGCAAATTCGTTGGTGGTAGAGGTGTAGAGGTAATTCAGCGTGGTGATCTCGCCGGTATACAGCGTGCGGTACACGCTATCTCCCTCGGCAACCGCCGCGCCGGGCAGCACGCACACTGCCAGAAGAGCCAGTGTCACAATCGCCGCAAAGCATCTTTTCATGAGATTCGCTCCTCGCTTTCTTCGCGGAAAACCGCGTTTTTATTACCATACTATATCCCGCCAGAAATTGCAAGTTATTTTTTGAAAAAATGCGTTCTTGCAGAATTCCAGCACGAAATTCCACATTTTTGCACGATTTTCCCGATTTGGCATGCACTGTTGCCTTCAAAAATCAGCCTATGCGCTTGAGCGGATGCAAATGCAATGCATTTTTACACATTTTGAGTGAAAAAAATCCCATATTGCCATAGGCCGCGGGGCGTGGTACAATGAAGGGCAGGAAAGGAAGTGTCTTCCCAAATGAAATTTGCAGTCAGTTCTTACAGCTTTTCTCAGGCCATGCGCGACGGGCGCATGAACCTGTTGGACGTAATCCCCAAGGCCAAGGAATTGGGCTATGAGGGCGTGGAAATCGTCCGGGGCAACCAGTCGGACGCGGAAATGCGGGCGCTGGCGGAGGTTTTGAAGGTGCAGTCTCAGGAAGCCGGCCTGCCCATTATCGCCTATATGGTGGGCGCGGACTTTTTGAAAAACGGGCTGGACAGCGAAGTGGAGCGCCTGAAGAAGGAAGTGGAAATCGCCGCCCTGATGGGCGCGCCCCGGATGCGGCACGATTCCTCCCAGGGCGTGGACGCCCAGGGCAATCCCGTCTCCGTAGAAGACGCGCTGCCCATTCTGGCCCAGGGCTACCGCCGGGTGACGGAATTCGCCGCCGGGCTGGGGGTAAAGACCATGATCGAAAACCACGGCTACTTCATGCAGGATTCCGACCGGGTGAAGAAGCTGATTGAAGCGGTGAACCACAAAAATTTCGGCTGGCTGACGGACATGGGCAATTTCCTGTGCGCGGACGAAGACCCGGTGCACGCCATGCAGACCGGCGCGAAGATGGCCGTACACGCCCACGCCAAGGATTTCCATTATAAAAAACAGGGGGAATTTCTGCCGAAGCAGGGCTGGTTCGGCACCCGGGGCGGCAACCACCTGCGGGGCGCCATTATCGGCCACGGCGTGGTGGACGTGCCCGCCTGCCTGCGGCTTCTGAAGGAAGCGGGCTACGACGGCTGGCTTTCCGTGGAATTCGAGGGCATGGAGGATTGCATCATGGCGCTGAAGGCCGATTTGGAGAACCTGAAGGCCATGGAAGCGGAAATCAAATAAGGCGATTGACAGATTGCCATGTATCTATAAAAAGAAAGGATCCTTTCAAATGAAAACGCGCGAGGAACTGCTGGAGCTGCTGAACGCAGAAAACGGACTGGAAAATCTGAAGACCCTTTTGAAAACCGAGTCCCTTCCGCCGGTGGGCCGGGATGTAAACAACCACATTCACACCACCTATTCCTTCTCGCCCTACTCCCCCACCGCGGCGGTATGGTTTGCCCGGGCGGCGGGGCTGTGCACCTGCGGACTGATGGACCACGATTCCATCGCCGGCAGCGAGGAGTTCCTGGCCGCGGCCAAGGAAGTGGGCATGGGCGCCACCATCGGCCTGGAATGCCGGGTGAGCTTTAAAAACACCCCCTTTGGCGACCGTCGGCTGAACAACCCCGATCAGGACGGCGTGGTTTACATGGCCCTGCACGGCGTGCCCCACAACCGGGCCGCGGAGGTCAACGCCTTCTTCGCCCCCTATCGCGCCGCCCGCAACGAGCGCAACCGGAAAATGGTGGCAGCGGTGAACCAGCTGATGGGCCAGTACGGCGTGACCATCGATTTCGAAAAGGACGTGCTGCCCCTGTCCAATTACGCCAAGGGCGGCTCCGTTACCGAGCGGCACATCTCCTCCGCCCTGGCCTACCGGATGCTGGAGGTCATCGGCAAGGGCGAAACCCTGGTGAAGTTCATTCGCGAAACCATGCAGCTGCCCCTTTCCGACAAGATCGCGGGCTTCCTGTGCGACGAGAAGAACCCCCACATGATGTACGATCTGCTGGGCTGGATCAAGTCCACCCTCATCGCCAAGTTCTACATCGACGCCACCGACGAATGCCCCGACGTGCGGGAAGTGCTGGCCCTTTCCGAAAAGGTGGGCGCGATTTCCGCGTATGCGTATCTGGGCGACGTGGGCGATTCCGTCACCGGCGACAAGCGGGCGCAGAAGTTCGAGGACGATTTCCTGGACGAGCTGGTGCCCTTCCTGGCGGGCCTGGGCTATCGGGCCATCACCTACATGCCTTCCCGGAACACCCCCGCGCAACTGAAGCGCATCCGCGCCCTGTGCGACAAGTACGGCCTGTTCCAGATTTCCGGCGAGGACATCAATTCTCCCCGGCAGTCCTTCGTGTGCGAAGCGCAGCGCGCGCCGGAATTCGCCAATCTGTACGAAGCCACCTGGGCGCTGATCGCTCACGAATGGCGTTCCACCAAGAATCCCGCCGACGGGCTGTTCTCCAAGGAGAGCGTCGCCCAGTGGCCCGCCCTTTCCGACCGGGTGAAGGCCTTCTCCGCCTTCGGTCAGGAAATGTTCAAATAATACACACCACGCGCCGGCGCAAAAACCGGCGCTTTTTCCAAAACAGGAGGGGAATGAGCAAATGAAGCTGAACATGGACGCCTTGAAGCAGGCCGCGGCCTTGCGGGAAAAGGGATATCGCCTGCCGGAATACGACGTGGAAGCTCTGCGCCGGCGCACGGCGGAAAAGCCCCAGTGGGTGCACTTCGGCCCCGGGAACATTTTCCGGGCCCATATCGCCCGGGCTCATCAGGAGCTGTTGAACCAGGGCGGCTTTGACACGGGCATCATCGCCTACGCCGCCAAAGGCTCCGAAACCATCGCCCGGGCCTACGCGCCCTTCGACAACCTGAGCATCGCCGTTTCCCTGAAGGCCGGGGGCGGCATGGACAAATATCTGGTGGCTTCCGTGGCGGAGGCCCATACCCTGGGGGACGACGGCTTCGCCCGGGCCAAAGAAATCTTCACCAGCGCCAGCCTGATGATGGCCTCCTTCACCATCACCGAGAAAGGCTACGCCCGGCCTTCCTACGAAAAGGATCTGCCCCTTACGCCGGAAAACCGGGGCACCCTGCTGGGGCAGATCGCGTATCTTCTGAAGCTGCGGCTGGAGGCGGGGGGCAGGCCCATGGCCCTGGTGAGCATGGACAACTGTTCCCACAACGGCGACAAGCTGAAGGCGGCGCTGCTGGAGCTCGCCTCGGGCGATGCGGCGCTGACGGAATATCTGGAAACGAAAATCGCCTTCCCCTGGACCATGATCGACAAGATCACCCCCCGGCCGGATCGGCGCGTGTGGGAAATGCTGGAAAAGGACGGCTTTGAGGACATGGCGCCGGTGGTCACCCCCCGGGGCACCCACGTGGCTCCCTTCGTGAACGCGGAGGAGAAGGAATATCTGGTAATCGAGGACGACTTCCCCGCCGGACGGCCCGCCCTGGAAAAGGCCGGGGTGTACTTCGCCGACCGGGAAACCGTGGAAAAGGTGGAAAAGATGAAGGTCACCGTGTGCCTGAATCCCCTGCACACGGCGCTGGCGGTGTTCGGCTGCGTGCTGGGGTACGACGCCATCTGGAAGGAAACGGAGGATTCGGAGCTGGCGAAGCTGATTCGGGTCATCGGTTACGACGAGGGGCTGAAGGTCGCCCCCGATCCGGGCATCCTCTCCCCCAAAACCTTCCTGGACGAGGTGGTAAACGACCGGCTGCCCAATTCCTTTTTGCCCGACACCCCTCAGCGCATCGCCACGGACACCTCTCACAAAATCGCGGTTCGCTTCGGCGAGACCATTCGCGCCTATGTGGAAAAATTCGGCACGGCGGAAAGCCTGACGGGCATTCCCCTGGCGCTGGCGGGCTGGCTGCGGTATCTGCAGGGCGTGGACGACGAAGGCAATCCCTTCACCCTGTCCGACGACCCCCGGCTGGAGACGCTGAAAAAGCTTTCTCCGGAGGAAATCGCCGCCGATGAGGACATTTTCGGCGTGAACCTGAAAAAGGCCGGGCTGTATGAAAAGGTGCTGGCCCTGTATGGCGAAATGAGCCAGGGCAAGGGCGCGGTACGGGCGACCCTGAAGAAATATTTGGGTTAATTTGCAAAAGCCCCCGACAAAGTGATTGACATATCCCATGGGCTTCTGATATAATTATTTGCGGCTGGAAAACCGGCTGTGCCGTAGACAGCGAGTGCATTGCGTAAAACCGAAAGGTTGCTCGCCGAGGCGTATGGGATGAAAGAAACACACCCCTGCGTCTTGTGCGCAGGGGTTTTCCATTGCCGTCAGTTTGGACGGGAATGCGAGGTGTTTGAATAATGTCCAAGAATTTTGAAGTCAAGAAGACTGTCGTTGCCGACATCAAAGACAAGTTCGATCGCGCCAAGTGCGTCGTGCTGGTTGACTACCGCGGCCTGACCGTGGCGGAGGATACCGCGCTGCGTAACGAGTTCCGCAAGAATGGCTGCGAATACGCCGTTTTGAAGAACACCATGATCGATCTGGCCGTGAAGGAGCAGGGTTGGGAAGGCGACATGAAGCCCCATCTCAACGGCCCCACCGCCGTGGCTTTCAGCTACGACGACCTGGTGGCGCCCGCCAAGGTTGTGAAGACCTTCATGGATAAGTCCAAGAAGCTCACCATCAAGTGCGGCGTTTGCGACGGCGATTTCCTCGACGAGAACGGTGTGAAGGCGCTGGCAGACCTGCCCTCCAAGGAGGTCCTCATCGCCAAGATCATGGGCAGCATGATGTCCGCGGTCAGCAAGTTCGTCTACGTCGTGGAGGCGATCCGCAAGCAGAAGGCCGGCGAGGAATAATCGCCGCCTGAAAAACCCAACATCGATTTCCAGAAATAACATGGAGGTATTATCATGAATCGCGAAGAAATCATTTCCGCTATTGAAGGAATGACTATCCTTGAGCTGGCTGATCTGGTCAAGGAAATGGAAGAAAAGTTCGGCGTTTCCGCCGCCGCTCCCGTTGCTGCCGCTGGCGCCGCCGCTCCCGCTGCCGCTGCTGAAGAAGAGAAGACCGAGTTCGACGTTGTTCTGAAGGACGTTGGTTCCGAGAAGATCAAGGTCATCAAGGTTGTCCGCGAAGTCGTTGCCGGCCTGGGCCTGAAGGAAGCCAAGGAACTGGTGGACGGCGCTCCCAAGACCCTGAAGGAAGGCGTCTCCAAGGAAGCTGCCGAAGAGATCAAGAAGAAGTTCGCCGACGTCGGCGCGACCGTCGAGATCAAGTAAGGTTCTTTCCTTTCGCGAAACCCGCTTGCCCCCGTGGCAGGCGGGTTTTTTATAAAATAAATTGCATTTATTTTCATTTTCTTTGCAATGTGGTCCTTTGTGTTTTGCATTTTTGAAAAGGAATTGCATATATTCGATTTATGCAGTTTTTGTTCCGCAAACCTGCAAATTAACAGAAAATTTGTTTGATACAGCAGCATGAATTTAGTATAATGAAAAACAGGAATCGAATAATTGCAATTTGTGGGGAGGTTCTGACTATGGCCTACGTTCAGGATGTGCTGGAGAGCATCATTCAAAAGGACCCGCATCAAAGTGAATTTATCCAGGCCGCCACGGAGGTACTCACCTCCATCGCGCCGGTTTTCGAAAAACACCCCGAATATCAGGAAGCGGCGCTGTTGGAACGGCTGGTGGAGCCGGAGCGCATCCTTCAGTTCCGGGTGCCCTGGGTGGACGATCAGGGCAAGGTGCACGTCAACCGGGGCTACCGGGTGCAGCATTCCTCGGCCATCGGCCCCTACAAGGGCGGGCTGCGGTTCCACCCCACGGTGAATCTTTCCATCATCAAATGCCTGGCCTTTGAACAGACCTTCAAAAACAGCCTCACCGGCCTGGCCATGGGCGGCGGCAAGGGCGGCAGCGATTTCGACCCCAAGGGTAAATCCGACCGGGAGGTCATGACCTTCTGCCAGAGCTTCATGAACGAACTGTATCGCCACATCGGCGCGGACGTGGACGTTCCCGCCGGGGATATTGGCGTAGGCGGCCGGGAAGTGGGCTATCTCTTCGGCCAGTATAAGCGGCTCACAGGCCTTTACACCGGCGTGCTCACGGGCAAGGGTCTCACCTTCGGCGGCTCTCTGGCCCGGACGGAGGCCACCGGCTACGGCCTGATTTACTTCGTCAGCGAGATGCTGGCCACCAAAGGCGAAAGCTTCGACGGGAAGACCGTGGTGGTGTCCGGCTCCGGCAACGTGGCCATTTACGCCTGCGAAAAGGCCCAGCAGCTGGGAGCCAGGGTGGTGGCCATGTGCGACAGCAACGGCTGGATCTATGACAAGGACGGCGTGAAGCTGGAGGTCATCAAGGATATCAAGGAAGTGCGCCGGGCCCGCATCAGCGAATACGTCAAATCCGTGCCCACTGCGGAATATCACCCGGGCAAGGGCATCTGGAGCGTAAAGTGCGACATCGCCCTGCCCTGCGCCACCCAGAACGAACTGAATCTGGAGGACGCGAAGACCCTGGTAAAGAACGGCGCGTTCTGCGTGGGCGAGGGCGCGAACATGCCCACCACCCTGGATGCCACGGAATACCTCATCGAAAACGGCGTTCTCTTCTCCCCCGGCAAGGCCTCCAACGCCGGCGGCGTGGCCACCTCCGGGCTGGAAATGAGCCAGAATTCTCAGCGGCTGATGTGGACCTTCGAGGAAGTGGATCAGAAGCTGCACCAGATCATGGTAGACATTCACAAGCACGCCTACGAGGCCGCGGAAGCCTACGGACATCCCGGCAACTACGTGGTGGGTGCCAACATCGCCGGCTTCCAGAAGGTGGCCGACGCCATGATGGCCCAGGGAATCGTATAACAAAAATGAACCCCCTCTCCGCAAACGTTCTGCTTGCGGGAGGGGGTTTTCTCATGCCTCCTGGCGGCGCTTTTCGAAATATCCGGTGAGGAATTCAAAGAAGGCCCGCACCTGGGTCGCGTCGGCCTTGTTTTCCCGGCAGGTGAGAATCAAATCCCTGTGGCAAACCGGGTCCTCGATGGGCAGAAGCTTTACCCGGTCGGTATCGATGCGCCCCCAGGTAAATTCCGGCCAGAAGCCGATGCCCATGTTGGCGGCGATCATGTTGCGCACCGCGCCGGGGTTGTCGGATTCAAAGATGACCTGGGGCGTAAAGCCCTTATGCCGGCAGAAGGCGTCGCAGATAAGCCGCAGCTGGCTGGTGCCCTGCAGGCTGATGAAGCCCTCGTCGGCCACTTCCTCCAGGCGGATGGATTTCCAGTTTGCATAGCGCCCCCGGGCGGGCACGGCCATGAAGATGCGCTCTGTGCAGACGTATTCGCTGTTGCTGCGTTGGTCGTCGTGCTGGTAAAAAAGCCGGGTGGTCACGCCCACGTCGTACAGGTCGCTGCCGGGCTTCTGGCTCATTTTGAAATACACGCCTTCGTTATTGTGCACATATTCCACAATGGCGTCCGTCACCAGCGACGAAGCCGCCAGCACGTTCAGGTGGATGGTGGCGTTTTCCAGGTTGGCCATGGTGTGCATTTCCTCCGGCAGCCGGCGGAATTCCTGGGCCAGGGGCAAAAGCTTATCCCGGAAATACCTGCCGTATTCCGTCAATTGAATGCCCCTTCCCCGCCGGGCGAACAGGGGCACCTCCAATTCCTCCTCCAGGCGGCGGATGGCCTGAGTAATGGCGGGCTGGGCCACGTGCAGCCGCTGGGCGGAATGGGTCACGTGCTGGGTCTCGGCCACGTCCAGAAAGTAGGTCAGCTGCAAAATCTCCACAGAAAATCGCTCCTTTAATTCATAACGCCAGCATTATCAGTTTCATTCATATTATATATTGGACAAATGAATCCGTCAATGGTATCCTTATACCCGTCGAGAGGAAAACAATTCATCCGAAAGAAGGACGGAAAAAATGAGCGCGAACTTTGCTGAGATTCTTGAAACGATTATGCTGATCTGCTTCGGCCTTTCCTGGCCCATCAACGTGTATAAGAACATTCGCGCCCGCACGGCCAAATCCATGAGCCTGGGCTTCATCCTGCTGATCATCGTCGGCTACATCGCCGGTATCACCGCGAAGATTCTCATGGGCCGCATCAATTACGTGCTGGCGGTTTACGTGCTGAATCTGGCCATTGTGACGGTCAACCTGGTGGTCTACTTCATCAATCGCAATCTGGACAAGGTTGCAACCCTGCATGCTCACGCCCGTGCTTAATCCATCGCGTTCAAATTGAGGAGGTTTCGATCATGGAAAAATTTGCCACAGAGAAGAAGCTCTTTCATGAAATCAACGCCGCTGCCCAGCCCGGCGGCATCGTACTGGTGGGTTCCGGCACGGTGGCGCACCTGCCGCTGACGGAGCTGGCCCAGGATTGTATGATGGAAACGCCCGTTTACAACCGGAGCATCGACGGCCTGACCGTGGAAGCCGCCGGCAAGATGCTGGATGAATGCGTCATGGAACTGAAGCCCGCCAAGGTGATCTTCGCCCTGGGCGCCGAGGAAGCCCAGCGGGAGGACTTCAACCTGAAGGAGTTCATGGACCAGTATGAATGGCTCCTGTACACCGTGAATTCTCAGATGCGCTGCCGCATTTACGTGTCTTCCGTGCTTTCCGACGCACCGGTTGCCCGGGAAATGAACGCCGCGCTGAAGAAGCTGGCCCAGAACACCGGCTGTCAGTTCGTGGACATGGCCGCGGGCAAGGGCTGCGACCGGCCCATGCTGAAGGCCTTCGACATTCTGCGCAGCAACGTGCGGGAACGGCCCATCACCTTCATGGAGGCCATGAACTCCGCCTTCTAAAAGGCGTTGACATAGATTAAATCAAAGCCTGGAACCTCAAAACATTCTAACCCCTATATTTGCTTCCCACATTCAGAGAGCGCGCCCTTTTGCCTGGGGTGCGCTTTCCTTTTGCGCAAAATATGATATAATAAAAGAGAAGAAAATGCTGATTTCTGGAAAGGAAGGGATTGCATGCGATGTGCCTGTCACGGCTGCGGCGCTTATATGGTGCATTCTGAAAGCCTGACCCTGGGTTGCGTCTGCCCGGAATGCGGCAGGCGGTGCACCGACTGTCTGGGCACCGGCACCCTGCTCAGCAAAGAGGACTTCAAAAAACTGGCGGAAAATCCCCAGTTTGCCCGAGATTACGGCGCGGAGGCCTTTTACTACGCCCCCGCCGGCGAGGACGCGGAGACCGACGACGTGGTTCGGGGTACATCCGGACCGGAGGAGGACATCTATGGCGATTAACGGCGCACGGAATTACCGGCCCAGGTTTCATTATACCCCCGAAAAGGGCTGGATCAACGACCCCAACGGTCTTTTGTTTGACGGAAAAACGTATCACCTTTTCGCCCAGCATTATCCCTCGGTGGAAAACATCGGCCCCATGCACTGGTCTCACGCCGTCAGCGACGACCTGATTCACTGGCGGCATCTGCCCATCGCCCTGTATCCCGACCACCTGGGGGCCTGCTGGTCCGGCAGCGGCTGCGTCATCGGCGGAAAAATCGCCCTGATGTACACCTCCACCGGGGAAACCCAGCAGCAGAGCGTGGCCTTTTCCGAAGACGGGGTGCGTTTTACCCCCTGGCCGGGGAATCCCGTGATTCCCAATCCCGGCGTGCCCGATTACCGGGACCCCAAGCTTTTCTGGAACGACGTTCTGGGAAAATACGGCGTGGCGGTGGCTGCGGGCGACCATGTGGAATTTTTCGCCTCGGAGGATCTGATTCACTGGCAGGAAACCGGCCGCTTCAGCGACCAGGCCCGGGTGTCCGGCATTCACGAATGCCCGGACGTGTTTCCCCTGACCGCCCCGGACGGCAGCAGGGTTTTCGTGATGATCGCCAGCATGATTCTGCCGGACGGTTCCGGGAACCATACTCAATACGTATTGGGCGATTTCGACGGCCATACCTACCGGATTACCCATCCCTTCGATCAGCCGGACTGGATCGACGGGGGATATGACAATTACGCTCCGGTGACCTTCTGGGGGCTGGAGGAAAAGATCATGATCGGCTGGGCCCGGGATTGGGCCTATGCCCACCGGCTGCCCACGGGGGATTTCCTGGGGGCCATGACCTGCCCCAGAAAACTTTCCCTGAAGGAGACCCTGCGGGGCCTGCGGCTGGCGCAGGAGCCCATGATGGACGCGATTACCGGCGCATACAAACGCACCGCCGCGCTGCCGGGTGAGTGCTTCCGCATTCGCCTGCAGGCGGAGGGGGATTTCCGGCTCACCCTGAAAAATGATCGGGGCGAGAAACTGACCCTGGGCCGGGAAAAGGAAGCCTACTTCATCGACCGCCGTCAGGCCGGGGAATGGGGGAAAGCCCCGGAAATTCCCGAAAAATTCGGCGTGGCCCGGCGAGAGCGGTACGTCTCCGGAAAAACGGAAATGGACGTGCTCTTCGACGTGTCCCTTTTGGAGGCCTTCGCCGACGGCGGCACCTACGCGGCCACCATGGCG
>CACXHB010000156.1 GCA_902767315.1 uncultured Eubacteriales bacterium | reverse complement strand
TAGCTCCACCCCGTCGGCCCCGTACTCGTTGCCCAGCTGGCCCAGAATGTCGTTGTTCAGGCTCCGCACGCCGTCCAGCACGTTCTGTCGCAGATTGCTGTCCAGCCGGCGTGTGAGGCCCGAGGGATATTGCACGCTCAGGCCGCCGTTTCCTGCCTCTCTGAGGGCCCCGCGGATGGCAGAGGCATAATCTGTCACCCGGTCTGCACCGCCTGACAACAAAAGACGCCGCCCCCGTGCGACCTTTCGGTGCGCGGAGAATCGGCGCGTTATTTGTATATATCAGGGGGAGAGGCGCTATTCCCAACGAAAGAACCGGACGGCGAGCCCCACGCAAAGTGCGGTGAGGCCAAGCATCACGCAAATCGGCGCCAGTACATTCCCGGGATTCATGCGTAAAAACGTGTTTTTCATCAGCGAGATGCCCTGCGTCAGGGGGAACAGACGCACGATCTTCTGCATCGCCCGGGGCATGACTTCGATGGGCAGCGTCGTGCCCGAAAAAACCAGCATCGGGAAATAGAGGATCGACGCGATCACGCCGGCCTGTTTCGTGTTCTTTGCCACGCCGCCCACCAGCAGTCCCACGGAGAGGGTGGAAACCATGGTGAGCAGCCAGCTTCCGAGAAAATAGGGAAGGGATCCCTGCAGCCGGACCTTCCAGAAAAGCGCCGCGATTGCCAGCGTCCCCAGAGACGCGGCGCAGTAAACGATGTACATCGCCATTTCCACGCCCAGAAGAAACACCGGGCTCACCGGGGTGACCCGAAAACGCTTCAGCACCTTGCGTTCCCTGGAATCCGATATCGCCTGAGGCAGGCCCATCAGTCCGCCCGCGCAGATGGCAATCGCGCAGGCCGCGCCGAAGGACTGTTCCAGAAAAGTGTAGCTCGCGCCGTCGAAGGCGGGCTTTTCGCCGTAGAGGATGCCCAGAATGACGAAAATTACCAGCGGCATGATGACGGCGAAAATTGGCATGTTCATGTCCCGCAGACTGAGCTTCAATTCCGTCTTGAGAAAAATAAAAAAGCGTTTCATGCGTCCGCCTCCTGATCCGCCAAATGTAGATAAGCATCTTCAAAGCGCTCGCAGCCGCATAACGCCTTTGCCTGCGGGACGGAGCCGCGGAAAACGGAAACGCCCTTTCTTAAAATGCAGATTTCGTCGCATAGCGCTTCCACTTCGTCCATGAAGTGAGAAGTCAGAAAGATCGTCAGCCCCTTCTCCTTGAGAGATTCCAGGGTTTTCCATACCTCGCGCCGGGCCTTCGCGTCCAGCCCGGTGGTCAGTTCGTCTAAAAAGACCACCTCCGGCCGGGGAATCAGCGCCAGAACGATGAAAAGCCGCTGCCGCTGGCCGCCGGAAAGGTGTTTGACCGACGCGCGCATTTTGTCGCCGATGCCGAATTGTCTGCATAGGACGCGCCAGTCCATGGGATTGGGGTATAGGCAGGCCGTTTCTTCGCAGAGCTCGGAAACCCGAATCTCTGCCTGATAATCTCCATCCTGAAACTGCACGCCGATGCGCTGGAATAGCGCCCGGCGCTGCTTCCCAGGATCCTGGCCCAGCAGACGTACCGTGCCCGCGTCCGCCCGCTTTGTACCTAAAAGGCATTCGATGGCAGTGCTTTTTCCCGCGCCGTTTGCGCCCAGCAGGCCGAATACCGTGCCCCTTTCCACCGAAAAGCTCAGATGATCTACCACCGTTTTTCCGTCGTAGGATTTCGTGAGTCCCTCCGCAAAAATCGCCTCGCTCATGCCGAAATCCTCCTGACCGCCCGCAGTTCGATGTACCCGCGCCGACCCCGGGGCTCTAATTGGATGCGGGGATTTTCGTCGTCCCAGCGATAGCCGATGATGGATGGATCGTAGCCGTCCATGGCGACCTGCACGGTGCGGATGGCCTCGCAGTAATCTTCTTCCTGAAAGGGCGGCCCCTGGAACATCAGATATTCTGCCTCCGGCAGACGGATCACGTCGAAGCCTTCGGGAATCGCCCCCGCGTAGTCCGTTGCCACCTCCACGCCCTGCACGTAGGTGGAGGTGCCGGGCTTTTTGTACTTCTCCGGCAGCCACATGGAAACGGGCTCTCCGCAAAGGGAGGGCATGCTCAGGAGAATGCCCCACACCTCGCAGCTGACCTCCTGGCAATAGGGAAAATAGTCCTCCGCATGAACCGCCCGCCTGATGACGCACAGGCGTTCCGGCTTGCGGATGGTCTGAATAAAAATGGGTTGAACCTTGGACACGTCGATGCTCTCCTTTCTCAGTTCACGAAATTTTGCGCCGTAAGGAACGAAGAACGGAATGGGCACCGGATGCTTTTTGTAATCGCTTGGGCTCAGGCCAAACTCCCGATAAAACGCCCGGGTGAAGGTATCCACGTTGGTAAATCCCGCGTCGTAGGCCGCGTCGATCACCTTGGCGTTTCCCTCCAGAAGACGCTTTGCCCCCTGGGTCAGCCGGTATTTGCGGATGTATTCCGCGGGCGATAGCCCCAGAAAGTCCCGAAACAGCCGGTAGGAATGCCAGGGGGAAAACAGCGACGCCCGCGCCAGATCCGACAGGCTGATTTCCTCCGTTCGGTTTCTTTCGATGTAGTCCTGCATCCGCTGGACAGCCAGTATCTGCTCTTTCATGGCCGCTTCACTCCTTACAGGAACCCATTTTACTGCGTTCAACGGTTTTTTTCTCGACGTTTCTTGCTGTTTTAGCCCTCCGCGGCGTTCATGCTGCCGATTTCCAGCAGATTCCCCTCCGGGTCGGCCACGTAGAAATTGCGAATGCCGAAATCAAAGGTAACCGGCCCGCCGCAGGGAAATTGCACCCCCAATTGGGAAAGTCGCCGGTATTCGCTGTCCACGTCGGCATATTCGGGCAGCCACAGGACAATTTCAAAGGAGAAATTGATTCCCCGGGGCGGACGATATTCCTGCCCAAGCGCCTTTGCAAATTCCCTGCGGCTGTATAGAAACAGCGGGGTTTTCCCGCTGGCCGTTTCGAATTCGGCAAAATTTCCGCCGTCCCAATCGGTGTGAAATCCCAGAACGTCCCTGTAAAACCGCACCATTTTTTTTCAACGTCTTCCGCCAATAGACAAGCGCCGATTCGTACTTTCTTTCCGTCCATGTTGGCATTCCTCTGTATTTGTTTTTGCCGCATGGATCCACAGGGCAATTGAGCCGATCAGCACGATAGCCCGGTAGATGTTCGTAGAAACGTCGCCGGGAAACGGGTCGAACAGCGCGTTCCAGTCGTAAATCGCGCCGATGGCGTTTACAAACGCGTGATAAATGGCGCAGGCCATAACGCTGCCCGTGGCCTTGTAAAGCGCCGCCAGGGCAAAGGCCCAGATGAAAATTTGCACGCTGAACCCCAGAAAACTGTCGCCGTAATGATTGGCGGTGGGGTCGAGCCACTGGTCGATGTGCCAAATATCCCAAATGGCGGCCACCGTCAGCACGCTGAAGGGGAATTTCATCCGCTTTTCCATTTCCGGCTGCAAAAATCCCCGCCAGCCCGCCTCCTCCGCAAGGCCTACAAAGGGAATCATTACCAGCCAACCCAGCGGCAGCAGATACCACGGCGGACCGTTGGGCTTCCCCCGAAGCAGCGCAAAAATCAGCGCCGCCAGACAGAAGCCCCCGGTGAGCAAGGCGGCTTTCCCCTTGCGCTCCGTGTGCACCAGGCGCGTAAAGAACGCCTTCAGCCCAATTTTTTCCCAACAGACCGCCACAATCAGCACCGACAGAAACGGCGCGGGCGTGGAAAATACCATGCCGATTAGCGCATAGGCCAGATAGCCTGGCGTGATCGTTCCCGTCTGCGCGTAGGCTATGGAATAGGGCTTCAGCCATAAATTCAGCGTGACGAAGGTAAATCCCCAAAAGACGGCGATCCATCCCAGATACCGCCAGAGATTCGCGTTTTCCCGTTTCATTTGTCAGAATCCTCCTGGTCTTTGCGAATGCCGGAACCGATGGCCAACCCGATCAGTATGCCCCGCGACAGGCCAATGCCGGCGTCGCTCCAAAGGGTGCTTCCCAGGGCAGCGCCGCAACACATCCCCAGGCACATCCCCTCCGTTCCATAGTTGCCCGCCTGCTTTTTGTCCTGTTTTTCGGTCGCCTTTTTCCGTTTCGCCCCGCGAACGGCCAGGATCGTCACCGCCAGCCCCATGGCCACCCAGGGCGCGGCCGCTCGAACAAAATCCCAGATTGCTTCCATTGTGATTCCTCCTGAAGCCCCGTTATTCCCGGCGAATTTTCCGAATGAAGAGAAAATAGATCAGCAGACCGTCGATAAAAAAGTCGTATACGCGCAGCCGGTCAAAGAGCAATACGCTGGATAGCGCCGAAACCAGCACGATTCCCGCGCCGATGCATTTTGCAAACGCGCCGCGCTGCTTGCTCATCCACGCAAAATACGCCATCCCGGGGGAGAAAAGGGCAAATATTGTCCACCCGAGGATATACGACCAACTGTAGACCCCGTGGGCGAGCATGGCCGTGGCGTAATAGGTGAGCAGCATTCCCCCGCAAAAGGGGAGGATGTTTCCCATGGCGGCCTTTTTCGTGGGGCTGTAAATGGCGATCAGTGTTCCGATCAATATCCAGACCGCCATCTGGGAGAAAAATTCCCCCAGATTCGGGCAGTAAATGTCAAATATCCTGGCCGCCGTTCCCAGAATCAACCCCGCGGCCAGCATGGGAACCGGGCGAAGCAGCTTATTTCGTCTCATCGTGTCGTCCTCTCCAAAGAACTTCCTTTCTTCGAAACCGTCAGCGGATGGCATCGGTCGTAATTGCCTTTGTCCATTCGCATTGATATCGAACGACCCTTTCGCCGCCATAGCTTTTCGCAATCTGGACAATGCGAAACCTGTTTTTGCGGTAAAAACCAACGGCGGCCTCGTCCGTTTCGGCGGATATAGAGCTCAGGCCGTAATCACGCGTCGCCTGATGTATCATATAAGACCCGATGCCCCTGCTGCGGGCGGATGGCTCCACCGCAATGCCGAGGATTTCCGCCTGATGCCGCCCCGCAAAGGAAATCACAAGAACGCCCGCGATTCTGTTTTGATGGCAGCAAGCCAGGATCTTGACGGAACCGTCGCCCAGAAACTGTGCGACCTTCCTGCTGAATTTTTCCCTGTCTGGCTGAAACATACAGTGCTTGTATATTTCATAGACTTCGCAAGCCTCGGCTTCAGTGGTCAATTCCGTCAAATTCAACTCCATGCCGCGCTCCTGTCGGGCCATGCCCTCGGTCAGTCTTTTCCCCCTACAGCTCCAGCCCCATGAAAACAATCTCCTGGAATCCAGCCGTTCGGGAGCGGAATCCCTTGGGATTGCGGCCGAATTCCACAAACCCGGCCTTCTGATACAGGGCGATGGCTCGCGTGTTTTCCGTCACTACGCTTAATTCCAATTGCGCATATCCGGCCTCCCGGGCGCACTGGATGCAGGCTTCCATCAGCGCCCGGCCGACGCCCAGCCCCCAATATTCCTTTAAGATGTTAACGCCAAATTCGGCGCGATGCCGCAGTTTGTAAAAGGCGCCAACCGCATCGATCCCGGCGGTTCCCACGATCTTGCCCTCCATCAGGGCGATCACTTCGATTTCGTTGGGGCTTTCTGCCTTACGGGCTAAAAATCGGCTTTCCTGTTCCGCGTCCATCTGATTTTCATCGGGATAGGACAGCAGATAATCGGTCTACGCATGGGCTTGCAGAAAGTTCTCCAGCACAGCCGCTCCGTCGGAAGCTTCGGCGTTTCGCAGATAGAGCTCCTTTCCGTTTTTTGCAATGGTTCTTTTGCTGTATTTCATATTGATTCCTCCTATGCAATGCCGTTCTTTCAGAAAAGCGGTCCAGCTTTGCCGGCAAAATAAGAAACGCAGTGGCGCCGTTTTTTCGGTCTGCACTGCGTCTGAGCGTCTGGCGTTTTTATGTTTTGGACTGCTCCGTTGTCGCCGTGGTTCCTTCCTGAACCAGCGCCCGGAAGGCCGCGTCGCGGTCGAAGTCGCCGGCTGCAAACCCGGGTATTTCCTTGATGGATTTGCAAATGCTGATGCTGAAGCTCGTCAGAATCCTGCCGATTTCCTGGTCGGAATAGGGGCAGTCGCCGGTCACGATCAGCGTGGACAGGCTGTGCACCACCAGCCACAGGCTTCGGAAATAGAAGTCCGCCTCCTGGGAAGTCATGTGGTAAATCCGCATCAGCGTCGGCCGGACCAGCTGCTGTAAATGCTCCATGGATTTTATGGCGCTTAAGTCCGTCTCCCGGCTCAGGAACAAAAGCCGGTAAAGCTCCGGCTCCTCCCGCGCAAATCGAATGTACTGCATTCCCACGCCGAAGAAGGGAACCCCCGCCTTCAGTCCCGCGTCGGTGTAGCCGTCGTACACCCGCACCGCGGCGGCATAAACCTCCCGCTTGATGCCCTCCATGGAGCCAAAGCTGGTGAAAATCGGCTGCGTAGACGTGCCCAATTCATCCGCCATCGTTTTCGCGGTTAGCCCGCCGATGCCCTTCGTCCGCACCACCCGCAGCGCCGCTTCCACCATTTCCTCTTTCGTAAATTTATACTTGGGAGCCATAATCGCACCTTCTCATCAGATAATAAATCACACGATGCAAAACGTACAATATATATTAGATATTTTATCAGCCAACGCCGCGATTGTCAAGGAGAACGTCTCCGGCTTTACGCACACCTAATGCACGGCGGGAAATAAAAACGCCGCCCTGCAATTTGCAAGGCGGCGTCCATTAGCGGAGGAGAATTATTCGTCGGCTTCCGCGATGCGGAGATATTCCTCGAACACGGCGTTGAGCTCATCCTCGTTGTCGATGGTGGCGTAAACGTCTTCGCCGGTTTCCGCGTCCTCTTCGATGCGCATGATGACCATCTCGTCCTCTTCCACGTCGGCCATGGGCTCGGCGGGGGCCAGGCAGATGTAGTTGTCGCCGTTGTATTCCAGGGTCATCAGGTGTTCGAATTTCAGGGCGTTGCCGTCTTCGTCAAAAAGCTCTACGATGTTGTCCTGCTCCATATCGAGCTCGTTATTGCGTTCGTCAGACATTCTGAAAACCTCTCTTTTCGTTTCGATGGTGGGTTTATCGGAATCGGCGTCTTTCCAGCCGCCGGAGTCCATGAAGGATTGAAGGATGTAACAGGCGGCCAGTTTGTCGATGACCCCCTTGCGCTTTTCCCGGCGCACGCCGCCTTCGATCAGCGTGCGGGTGGCGGCGGAGGAGGTGAGGCGCTCGTCCTGATAGCGCACCTGAAAGCCTTCTTCGCAAAGCCGGTCGCCAAATTTGCGGCAGTATTCCGCCTGAAAGCCCTCGGAACCGTCCATGTTCCGGGGCAGTCCCAGCAGAACGCGCCGGGTGTCGTAGGCCGCGCACAGCTCCTTTACCCGGGCAATATCGTTTTCCATGCCCCGGGTGTGAATGGTCTCCACGCCCTGGGCGGTAATATCCAGTGGGTCCGTCACCGCGACGCCGATGCGCCGGGTGCCCACGTCCAGACACAATACCCGCACCCTTACACCACCTTGATGCACACCTGAGGACAGGCCTTGGCGCAATAACCGCAGAAAACGCACTTGTCCTGATCGATGTGAGATTGACCGTCCACGATGGAAATCGCTCCCTGGCGACATCGGGCGGCGCAGCGGCCGCAGCCCTCGCAGTAATCCTGCACGATGATGCGCCGCTTTTTTCCGTGGAGCTTTTCCATGCGCTCCATGGCGTCCGGCGCGTTTTCAAAAAAGGCCACGTTCGCGTCGATTTCTTCGAAAGACTGCATCCCCGCGGCGATGGAATCCGCCCATTCCGCGTCCCGCAGATACCCCATGGCCTCCGCCGAGGAGGCGATCAGATGCCCGCCCCCCAGGGGCTTCATGGCGAAAATGCCCCGGCCGTTGTCCCGAACAAAGCGGATGTTCTGCTCCATCAATTCCCGGGGGCCGTCCTGAATGCCGATTCCTTCGATGTTGATCAGCGGGTGCACCACTTCGATTTGCGGAAATCGCGCCGCCGCCTTGACGCAGCCGGCGAAATGGGTGCTCACGCCCACCGCGCCGATGTGCCCCAGTTCCTTTTGCCGCACCAGATAGTTCAGGGCCTCCTCGTGTCCCCGCAGGGTGTAGAGGGATTCCTGTTCGTGCAGCATGAAAAGATGCACATAATCCTGCCCCAGGCCCCGATAAGCCCGCTCCAGCGCCTCCCGGGCGGTTTTCTCATCGTAACAATAGGCCTTGGTGCTGATAATATAATCCGGCGCGACGGCAAGCGCCCGCCGGATATGGGGATAATTGTCGTAAAGGTCTGCGGTATCCAGAAAATTTACGCCCTTTTCTCTGGCATGAATCAAAAGCCTCGCCCCTTCTTCCGGGGAAAGGTTTTGCTGCATGGGCGCCATGGTCAGCGTGCCGAAGCAGAGCCGGGATACCTTTAGGCCGGTTTTGCCCAAAAAGCGGTATTCCATTTATTTCCCTTCGTCGTGCTTTTCCAGATAAAAGCGCACAAACTCTTCCAGAATTTCGTCCCGTTCCAGGCGACGGATTAAGGAGCGCGCATTATTGTAGCTGGTTATGTAGGTGGGGTCGCCTGAAATCAGGTAGCCCACAATCTGCATAATGGGGTCGTGCCCCTTGGCCTTCAGGGACTGATAAACCAGCTCTATAATTTCGGCCGCGGATTCGGGCGCGTCCACGGGCATGCGGAACTTCTGCGTTTCGCCCATTCCTTTGTTCATAATGCACCGCCTTTCTTTTGGTTTACGAAAAGGAATTGTCATAAGTATATCACATTCTTCCGGGAATATCAATCCATCCGGACGGATTCAACAAAAACTCTCACGCATGTTCGAATCAGAATCAGCGCCGGCAGGGCCAGCAGCATGCCCGCCACGCCCCAGGCGGCGCCGAAGGCGAACAGGGATACCATTACCAGCGCCGGAGAAAATCCCGTGGCAGAGCCGATGATCCGGGGAGAAAGCACCAGCCCGTCGATCTGCTGCACGCAGATAAGGGAAGCGATGGCCAGCGCCACCGTAAAAAGCCCCCGCTGCAGGGCGAAAAGCCCCACGGGCACGCAGGCGATCACCGGGCCGAAATAGGGAATCATGTTTAGAAGCCCCGCCAGCAGCCCCATGGGCAGGGCCGCGGGCACCCCCACCAGCGTCAGCCCCAGGGCCGAAAGCCCGCCCACGCACAGGGCGATGACGGCCTGTCCCCGCAGATATAAAAACAAATCCCGGCCGGCCTCTCCGGCGCAGCGCAGGGCCCGTTCCCGAAACCGCGGCGGAATCATCAGCTCCATCCGCAAAAGCAGCGCCCTTCGGTCCGAAAGAAAATAAAAGGCCAGCACCGCCGCCATGGCGGCCTTCACGCACAGGGCGGCAAAGTTCCCGGTGAAGGAGGCCACCCGGCCGCCCACCAGCGCCATTTTTTCCAGCATGTTTTCCGGAAGCTCCAGCCTGGATAAATCCGGCAATTCCCAGGGCAGACGCAATTTCTGCAGAAAAGCCGCCGCCCTTTCCATTTCCCGGGTCAGCCGTCCGGCCATGTCCCCGGCCTGGCTCACCAGCGGCAG
>CACXHB010000155.1 GCA_902767315.1 uncultured Eubacteriales bacterium | reverse complement strand
GTTCCACACAATCTTTCTTGTACTCGTAGCTGTATTTCATATAAATACCCCCAATACTGACTGTCCAGTATTGGGGGTACATATCAGTTTCGCTGCTTTTTGAAAATATGGATGGGTTCAGCCCATGTTCGAAAACCGTTCCACCGCCTTGGTGAAGTTTTCGATGGTCTTGTCCGCGTCGCCGTGCTCGATGCCGTCGCGGACGCAATGCTTGATGTGTCCCTCCAGCACGACCTTGCCGCAGCCGTGCAGGGCGGATTTCGCCGCGTTGATCTGCGCCAGCACGTCCTCGCAGGGAACGTCCTCGTCGATCATCCGGTCAATGGCCTGTACCTGTCCAATGATTTTTTTTAATCTGCGATGCAGATTTTCCGAATCCATGCATTGTCTCATTGCGCGTCCTCCATACCTGTCGAGGTAGTTTTATTATAAAAAACTGTTCCGGATTTGTCAATGCGGCGTGGATTCGATTTCCTCCCACCGGGCCCGGGTCGTGCATCTGACATGACAGACGCGCACTTCGTTCAGCAGGGGCACCGGCGAATCGCTAATGGTGTGATGATATTGGAACCCCAGCTTTTCCTGCACCCTTTTGGATTTCTGGTTGCCGTCGTAATGGGCGCACCAGACCGTCTCCATTCCCAGTTCGCCAAAGGCCCGCTTCAGCAGGGCCCCTGCGGCTTCCGGCACATATCCCTTGCCCCAGAAGGGTTTACCGATCCAGTATCCCAGTTCGCATTCCCGCGGGCTTTGGGCCAGATCCGTGTGTCCGTACAGCATCAGCTCCACCGCGCCCATGGGAAGACCGCTGCCCTTTTCGCAGATGGCGTAGCATTCCGCCCCCTGAAACACGGTGTCGATGACGGAGCGGCTTTCCTCGATGGAGCGATGGGGCGGCCATCCCGCCGGCGGGCCCACTTCGGGATCCTTTGCATATTCGAAAAGGCGTTCTGCGTCCGCCGGGGTCCATTTCCGCAGCATCAGCCGATGGGTTTCCAGCATGAAGATCACTCCTCTCTGAAGGCGGGAAATATTCTTTCCCCGTCCCACAATGATACCACAAAATCGGGGGAGGGGAAAGGGGTTGGGCCGATTTGGGTCAGTCGGCCGCCTTGAAATTATAGACGGGCTTCATAACGTCCACCACGTCCACGGAATCCTGAATCACGCCGATAATGTCTTCCAGAGATTTATACGCCATAGGCGCTTCGTCGAGGGTGGCGGGATTAACGGAGGTGGTGTAGATTCCCTGCATGGCGTTTTCGTAAGCCGCCATGTCCAGTGTCTGCCGGGCGGTATTGCGCGACATCAGCCGGCCCGCGCCGTGGGGAGCGGAATAATTCCAGTCCGGGTTGCCGCGGCCAATGGCCAGCACGGAGCCGTCCCGCATGTTGATGGGAATGAGCACCTTTTCGCCCTTGTGGGCCGCGATGGCCCCCTTGCGCAGGATCATTTCCCGGGTGTCGATGTAATTGTGAACCGTGTGGAAGGCCTCGCCGCCGCTCAGGCCGGAACGGGAAAGCAGGATCTCCGCAATCATTTCCCGGTTGCGGCGGGCAAACTGCTGACAGATTTCCACGTCGTGGAGGTAATCCTCCAGATAGGTACCGTACACGTAGCCCAGATCCTCGGGAACCGTTAGGGGCTTTTCGTTCCAGCGCAGTTCCTTCAGCGCCGCCTGAATTTCCCTGCGGCGGCCGGCCGCCTTGTATTCGGCGATGAGCGCGTCGCGCTTTTTGAAATAGTCCTCCCGGCCCTGATTCAGTTCCACCGCCAGCTGCTGGTAATACTCGGCGACCTGCTTGCCCAGGTTGCGGCTGCCGGTGTGGATGATCAGATACAGCCCACCATCGGTGGCCCGGTCGATTTCGATGAAGTGGTTGCCCCCGCCCAGGGTGCCCAGCGAGCGCTGGAGCCGCCGGGTGTCCTTCAGCGCCCGGAAACAGCGGAGCGCTTCCAGATCAAAGGACTCCTTGCGCCCTTCCCACACGTGCATGCCCGAGGGAATGAAGCGAGCGGCTTCGTCAAACCGGGGGAAATCCACCGCGGCTTCGTTCAGATGGAGGGTGTACATGCCGCAGCCGATGTCAACGCCCACCACGTTGGGCACGGCCTTGTCTCGAATGGTCATGGTGGTGCCGATGGTGCAGCCCTTGCCCGAGTGCACGTCCGGCATGATGCGAATGGTGCTGCCCGCTGTGCAATCGTAATCGCACATGCGGCGAATCTGGTCGACGGCCTCCTGCTCGATGACGCTTGCGTATGCGATGGCCGAAGCGACCTTTCCCTGAATAATCATGTTCCACCTCCTGGAATCAGTATAAAATAAATCCACCCGCCATGCATTGACGGATGGATTGTACGCTTGCGCTTTTCCTGTGTCAAAAGGGCTTTCGAGGGTTCAGCGCTTCCAGCTTCGTCAAATGCAGACATGGCAAAACAGGATACTGCCGCTCAGGCAGTACCAGGCTCAGCTCATTGCGAAGCTCCGACAACATGGAAACAGCGAACATCTCGGAAAACTCCTTTCTTTTCAGGTTATGAACGCAGTATAACATAAAGAAAGCCGTTTGTCATGCTCCCGCTGGTATAAAGGATTCAGGCGGGATTGCCCTTGCAGAATTCCCGGATTCCGGACGCAAGGGAGAGGACGACGAGCAGAAGATAGGCGATTTTGAGCACAATCGAACTGGCTGACCAGTTGTCGAAGGCAATGACGGCCCACAGAATGCCCTGAACGGTTTGCACGAAGCCCTCGATTTTCGCTCCGCCCTTTTTCGTAAATTTCAAAATCAGCAAAATGATATAGACAACCGATACGATCACCAAAAGAATCCTCGTCAACATAGCTCCCTCCCAATTTCATTTATTGCGCCTCAAACGCCAGCAGCCGCCCCAGGGGAACGGAAAACCCCAGAGACGCGTACATTTGCACATCGCAGTCCGCGCAGCCCACGGTCATGGTGCTTACGCCGCTGGATTGATAGGCAAATTGCACCAGATGCCTTGCGATTCCCTGATGGCGGAATTCCGGGCGAATGAAAAAGTCTTCAAATACGCCGCAGGGCCGGTAATCAAACGTGGAAAAACTGGCGCTGACCGAGCAGCAGCCCACCAGCGCGTCCCCTGCCCAGGCCCCGTAAAAGAAGATTTTTCCCTGGAGAATGGCCGCGGCCAGACGTGCTCTGGCGGCCTCGTCTGGCGTTTCCTCGCCGATTTCCAATTTATATTGCCTTTGAAGTTCCCATAAAAGATCTATTTGGGAAACGTCGATTCGTCCGTACTCCATGGGCCGCCTCCTCAGCATTGATTCACAACAAACAGGAGCTTTTTGTAATTGACGGTAAAGCACACGATTTCCGCGATTGCCGTAATCGTCCAGGAAAAAATGTACAATAGATACAGCGACGGAATGGTGCGGAAATGGGCGAACACTGTGTAAATCCACGCCACGCGGAAGACGCAGGAGCCCAGAATCACAATTACCGTCGGCGCAAGGCTCTTGCCGATGCCCCGGCAGGCGGCGATGGTGCAATCCATAAAGGCGCTGAAGGCATAGGAGAAGGCCATAATCCGCGTGCGCTGAAGCCCCGCTTCCACCACCGCCGGGTCGTTGGTGAACAGGGAAAGAAATTCTCTGCCGAACAGGAACAGCGCGCCGCCCAGGATCGCTCCCGCCAGAAAGGAATATGCCACGCCGATGAAGTAGCTTTTCAGCACCCGATCCCGCTTTCGGGCCCCCAGATTCTGGCCCATGAAGGTGGCGCAGGCGGTGTAAAACGCTGCCATGACGTTGTAGATGATAGCGTCGGAATTGGCCGCGGCGGAATTGCCCTCGACCATGACGGAATCAAAGGAATTGACCGCGCCCTGGATAAAGAGATTGGCCACGGCAAAAATGGCGTTCTGCAGGCCCGCCGGAATCCCCAGGCTGAGAATCCTCTTTTCTTCGTACCGGTCCAGCCCGTTTTTCACCTCCCGCAGGTGGAAGGCGCAATCGTCCCCCTGCCGCGCCATGTGCATGAGAATGAGCGCCGCGGACACATATTGCGTGATAATGCTGGCCAGCGCAACGCCGTCCTCCGCCATGCCGCAGACGATGACGAAAAATAGGTTGAACAGCACGTTCAGAATTCCGGCGATCATCAGATAGGCCAGGGGGCGCTTCGTATCGCCGTTGGCGCTGAGTACCCCGTTGCCGAAATTGAAAATCCCCAGCGCCGGCATGCCCAGGGCGTAAATGCGGAAATAGAGCACGGCGCCTTCGATGAGGTCGTCCTTGGTGCCCAGCAATTCCAGCATGAACCGGGCAGACAGCAGGCAAAGGGCCATAATGATGCAGCCCGCGGCCAGGCAGAGTACAAACGAGGTGCGGATGGCCGCGGCGGTGCTCGCCTTATCCCGGGCGCCCAGGTGCCACGCGATTCGAACGTTGACGGCGCTGCCCATGCCGATGAGAAAGCCGGTGAACAGCGTTACCAGGATGGTGGTGGAGCCCACCGCCCCCAGGGCCTCCGCGCTGGAAAATTTGCCCACCACCGCCACGTCCGCCATGTTGAACAGCACCTGTAAAAGCTGAGACAGCATCAGCGGAACGCTCAAAAGAAACATGTTTTTCCACAGAGAGCCCTCCGTCATCCGGATCTCTCCCCGGGCACTTCCCCCCATGGAAGATCGATTTGCCATGTGGTTTCCCTCCGAAAATGGAAATATCCCTGCATAAAGCTGGATTTTGCCCATGGATTATAGCGCGTCAACGTAAAAACGGCAAGCATGGAATCACAGGGGGATCCGATTCGGAAAGGAACGTTCGGCCGCGTGCAGTGGTTTCGAGATTATTTGTATCCGAAAACCTTCAATATATTATCGAAGCTGCGGTCGATGTGCTGCGTCATGACTTTGCGGGCCGTTTCCCCGTCGCCGACTTCGATGGCCTGCAGGATGGCGATATGCTCCTGCGTCGATTGGATATAATGGGTCAATTTGGCGGCGGTGAAACCCACGCTGGGGCCGTTCCACAGACTTTCCAGAAATTTCTGCAGCCGTTCGTTGTCCGCCGCCGTCCAGATGGCGGTGTGCACGGCGAGATTCAGCGCCTCGTATTCTTCGGCGGAAACGGCGCTGATGCGCTCCAGCAGGCTTTTCAGCCTTTGCAGCAGCGCTTCGCATTCCGGCAATCCCCGTATCGCGGCCCGGGCGGCCGCTTCGGACTCCAGCAGGGCGCGCATTTCATAATGATCGGTGATGAATTTTTCGCCGATGGGCTTCACAATGGCCCCCCGGTTCATCTGCAGCTCGATCAGCCCTTCCGCCTCCAGCGTCTGAAAAGCTTCGCGCACGGGGGTGCGGCTGATGCCCAACTGCTCCGCAACGCCGGTAAGGCTCAATACGTCGCCGCTTTTGTATTCGCCTGAAAGCAGCGCCTTTCTCAAAATCGCGGTGATCTGCACCCGTGCGGGCATGGCTTTTTTCAAAGGATCCATTCGGCAACGCTCCCTTCTTTTTCGCTTTCCAGCATAGCACGGAACCGGGCGTGTGTCAAATGTTATATATGATATATCGTATACAATGGGTTAAAAACCATCGTTTCCCCTTGCCAGAGGGAGAAAATGGTGGTAAGATATTGTTGTAGATTGGATATTGTATACGATATTCAATCATAGAGCGAGAAACAGGAGGAACGCGTCATGCATGCCATTGAAAAAATTCTGGCCAGGAACAGCGGAAAGGTCCAAGTTCACGCGGGGGAAATCGTGACCGCCAAGGTCGATTTTGCCGAGATCAACGATCTGTACCTGCAGACGATTTATTCCTTTTATGAAATGGGCGGCGAAAAGGTATGGGACAGTGAACGCGCCGCCTTTGTATTCGATCATTACGCCCCCTGTCCGGACGTGAAAAGCGCAGCCAACCACAAGGCCATGCGCGAATTTGCGCAAAAAAACGGCCTGCGCTTTCATTTTGATACCAACTGCGGCGTGTGCCATCAGGTAATGCCCGAGGCGGGCCTGATTTATCCCGGCATGATCATCGTGGCCACGGACAGCCACACCACCACCCACGGGGCCTTCGGCGCAATGGGCACGGGCTGTGGCGCGACGGACATGGCTACCATTCTGATGACGGGCGAACTGTGGTTCCGGGTGCCGGAAATCATCCAGGTGCGCCTGGAGGGCGAGCCTCAGAAGGGCGTGTATCCCAAGGACGTGATTCTGGAGGTGCTGGGGCGCATTCGCGCGGACGGCGCCGTGTACAAGGCGATTGATTTTACCGGCAGCTATGTGGACGCTCTCAACGTGGCGGGCCGCATGACCATTTGCAATATGGCGGTGGAAATGGGCGCGAAAACCGCCTACATGCAGCCCAATCAGGCGGTGCTGGATTACGTGAATCGCCGCGCCGTGCGCCCCTACGAGGTGCAGTTTACCGACCCGGATTTCCAGTATGAGGAAAGCTACGTCTTCGACGTGTCGAAAATCGAGCCCAATCTGGCCTGTCCCAGCAGCGTTGAAAACGTGCATCCCTTGCGTCAGGTTGTGGCCGGGGATCCGGTCAAACTCAATCAGGGCTATATCGGCAGCTGCACCGGCGGGCGCGTGGAGGATATCGCCATTGCCGCGCAGATTCTGAAGGGCAGGCACATCGCCCCCTATACCCGCCTGGTGGTCGTGCCCGCTTCCAGCGAGGTGATGCAGGAATGCATGCAGGCCGGCTATCTTCAGGACCTGATCGCCGCGGGCGCCACCGTGACCACCCCCGGCTGCGGCGCGTGCCTGGGAGTTCACGAGGGCGTGCTGGCTCCCGGCGAGGTGTGCATCGCCAGCACCAACCGCAACTTCCCCGGCCGCATGGGCGCTACTGACGCCCAGATGTATCTGGCCAGCCCGGCCACCGTCGCCGCCAGCATGGTGTGCGGCGAAATCACCGATCCCAGAGAATTTCTGTAAAAAATGGAGGCGAATCTGAATGAACAGCGAAATTACCGGAAAAATCATCGTCGTGGGCGATAATGTCGATACCGATCAGATTTATCCCGGCTGCTATCTGGCGTTGACCGATCCCAAAGAAATCAGCAGCCATTGCCTCAGCGGCGTGGACGCGGACATCGCCGCCCGCTTTTCCCAGGGCGGCATCGTCGTGGCCGGACGCAACTTCGGCTGCGGCTCCAGCCGCGAACACGCGCCCATCGCCCTGCTGAACATGGGCGCAAAGGCGGTCATTGCCGATTCCTTCGCCCGGATTTTCTTCCGCAATGCGGTCAATCTGGGGCTGGTGCCGGTTATCTGCAAGGGCATTCGTTCAAAAGTCCAGGACGGGCAGACCCTGACCCTGGACTATGTAAAGGGCGTCGTGACCATCCGCGAAACCGGCGAAAGCTATCGGACATGTTGAGGTGATACAGAATTCTGTCAGAATTTCCTCGCCGGTGCACTCCGACATCGGCTTTTTCACGATGGTGCCGATCCGTTCGCCAAACAGACCGTCGCTCCACAGGACGTCGGCGTTCAGCTCGCGCTGATTCGGGAAATAGTCCCTGTCGTAAATGACGAACGAAAACTCCCACGGCGAATCCTTGAGTGTAATCGCTCCGCCGGTACCGGAGCGGCTGCCGGTCATCCTCTCCAACCGCTGGAAAAATTCCGGATAATCCTTCACCGTCAGGAAAAAGCTCATCCACTTTGTTTTGTCAATCGAACTGATAAACTTTTCGGGATGCCCGAACTTCTCATGCTTTTTTGCGAGGTTCTGCCAAATCGTAAACAGGCCCAAATCAGATGTGTCACGATTGACCGGAGCGATATGCGTATTATCGCCGAATGTCGCATTGGTCATCATGGAACCGTTGGTGACAAAAACCAGATCCTCCGGACGAACCGGAATATCTTCCTGATCATAGATCTTAATGGCTTGTACCGTAGCTTACGGCATATTTGGCAGGAAGTCCAGCGGATTCTTAATTAATACTTCGGCAGAATCAGCCGCTTTTCTACGACCTCAGCCACCAGCTGTAAGGTGTTCTGGTAGCCCGTTTTCTGCAAAATATTCTTGATGTGGTACTTGACGGTATTTGGCGTAATATCGAGATCCGTCGCAATCTCCTCGTATTTTCTTCCTTGCGCAAGCTCCCGGATAATATCAAATTCCCGACCGGTAAACTCATTGCTGTTGCTGTACCCGATGCGAATCATCGGTGTGTCATCGGGATAAACAAATTCGCCGTTCATCACCCGGTCGCAGACCTCCATCAAAGCGGTACTGCCATATTCCTTATACCAAAAACCATTGCAGCCACAGGCTTTTGCCTTTTGAATAAAGGAATGCTCCGGCATGGAGGTCATGATGATGATCTTGATTTTAGGGTTGTACTGCTTGATCTTTGCAGCAGCTTTCAAGCCGGATTCTTCCTCGGCAGTACAGACATCCATCAGGATTAGATCGACACGCCCGCGCAGACAGGCAATTTCTGCATTGGCTGCGTTTTCTATGGAGGCGTACAGGACATATTTTCCGGATTTGGCGATCTGGCTTTCAATGGCGTCCCGGCTAATCCTGGAATCTTCTACTACTAAAACCTGTATCATTTCCGTCCTCCTTTCTGGGAGTCATCTAAATCAAAGGGAATATCGACAATTAGGGAAACGCTCTTGTCGCAGAGTACCTTTAGGGAGGCCCCTTCTTGTTCTAATCGCTGCCGTAATGCACTAAGGCCGTTACCTTCCGTAATGCTTGAAACAGATACACTACCGTTGTCGGATATCTCTATATGATAACTTTTCTCGTCTTGCTCGATTTTTACCGTCAATACCGTAGCGTCTGCATGGCGCACCGCATTGGTAAGCGCCTCCCGAATGGCGGCATACAAAAGCTGTAGTGCTTTGCGCTGGGTGGGCTGTTTCCCAGAGAATATGACCTTACATCCAATCAGCTCCGCCACCTGCATCAGTTCAGACTGCAGAGAGGAATCGGGCACCGTCCATACTGTAGAGATATTGGGAAAATCATGAATGGCGCTGTTCCAATTTTCCCTCAGTACATCAGCGTTCTCAGCCAGACGGTCTTCCGTAATCGCCTTAGTGGTGGCCAGCAAACAATGCCCCAGCTCATCATGGATATGCATTTTCGCGGCAAGAATCTCTTTATTCAAATTGATTTCCACGATGCTGTCCAGCAAGGCTTTCTGCCGCTTTTGAATCTCCTGCAGCCGGATAGTGTTCTCGTACAGTTCCTCGCTGAGCCGGTAGAGTTCTGTAATTTCCGCCGCCTCAACCTGAACGATATTGGAATCAAGAAACCTCAGCTCAAAACGCCAGACC
>CACXHB010000154.1 GCA_902767315.1 uncultured Eubacteriales bacterium | reverse complement strand
TTACCTCCAGTAAACCTTCGAAATTTGCATTTGCATCTGACGAAAAATCCATTCGCCGGCCGACCACCTCATTTGCGCGGCGTTGCCTTAGATTTCCTTGGCGTGGGCCAGCAGGTACTTTTCGGCCTCGCCAGACCACAGACCGTTGTGACGATCGCAGATTTCGGCCAGGGCGGCGAACATGGGATCGTCCTTGCCCTTCTCGGCGAAATCGGAGATGGCGGTCATGGGCATATCGATGTGGGTGTAAACCAGCTTCTTGCCGCCGGGAATTTTGGGCAGATTCAGGGTGGTTTCCGCAACGGAGTTCAGGCCGCCCACGTGGGTGATCATTCCGGCGGGATGGAGCTTGCCGGCGGCGATCATGTCCAGCGCCTCGATCATGTCGCTGGTGTTGCCGCCGGAGGTGCCCACCAGATGGTGCGCGGCGTAATGCACGTTGTAGAAGTTGAACATGGCGGACAGGTTGGGGTTGGTGGGGCCGGCGAAGAAGTTCAGGCAGCCGTCGAAAGCCAGGATCTTATCGCCCTGCTCGATGACGGGAGCCACGGGAGCGAACACCAGCACGTCGTTGTAACCCTTGTTGTCGGTCAGCGCCATGAGCTTGCCCACGGGATCCTCGCCGGAGGTGTTCAGATAAACCAGCTTCACGCCGTTGGCGGCGGCGTCTTCCACGGTGTAGATGGAAGCGGCGCGGTCCAGACGGGCCTGGTCGATGTCGGTTACCACCAGCATGCCGGGCTTGCGGTCGCAATGGATGGCGTAGTCGATGGCGCCCAGACCCATGGGGCCCGCGCCGGCCAGGATGGCCATGTTGCCGCCTTCGACGATGCCCATTTCATGGGTGTAGCAGCCCAGCTTGGTGTGATACTGCGCGTGGAAGGTGCCGATGATGCAGCTGAGGGGCTCGGACAGGGAGCCGTAGAAGAACTCGTCCGCGCCGTAGTGCAGAAGACAGTTCTGCTCCATGACCTCGGGGATGATCACCGCGTACTGGGTGTCGCCGCCCATGTAGGGGAAGGCGTAGCCGGGAGTGCGCAGGGTGCCGTAGTAATCGATGGCGGGCTGGATGCCGAACTTTTCGCCGGCCTTGAACTGATCCGCCCAGCGGGAGCCGACCTTCACGATTTCGCCGCAGAACTCGTGGCCGATGATCACGGGATTTTCCGCGATGTCGTCGGGCACGCGCTTGTGGTTGGAGCCCTGCATGGCGGCCTTGTAGGAGGACATGCAGATAGAGTCGGAAATCACCTTAACGAGAATCTCGTCGTCCTTGATCTCGGGCAGCTCGACGGTGCCCAGACGGAGATCATTCTGGCCATAAAGGCGTACGCACTTGGTTTTCATGGATTGGTTTCCTCCATTATCATTTTAAAAAGTTCCTGATCGGGAGTAAGAGCGCTGATTTCCTGCACGGCGTTTCCCAGCCCCTTTTCCGATACGCACCGGCGTACCTGCCGGGTACCGAGGTCGGGGTTTTCGAAGGCGTAGCCCGCCCGAATGATACGCGCCAGGTTTACGGGCCTTGCGCCCGAAGCCAGACACAGCTGCGCGGGGATCACCAGCCGATCGTTTCCGGAAAGCTTCCGGCGGCTGTCCGCGCCCAGGCGGCTCAGGGGATCGGCCATGTAGGGATTGAGCAGCAGGGAGAAGATAATCTCCCGCCACTGAAGCATTTCCTCCCCGCCGAAGCCCAGCTGTTTTTCCAGGCCCAGGCTGGCTTCTTCCAAAGCGCCGGCGACGACCCGCCGAATTTTCGCATCCTGCACCGCCTGAAAGGAGGTGGCATAGCCCCGGGGCGCGCCCAGATAAGCCAGGGCGCAGTGGGCCATGTTCAGAGTGTAGAGCTTGCGGGCCTCTTCCGCCGCCAGTCGGTGGGAAAGCCGCAGCCGGGGGGCCTGCGGCGGAACGCCCCGGAAGGCCTCCGCGTCCACGGCCTGTTCGAAAAAGCCGTTGTGATAGACGGCCAGGGGGTCCTCCCGGCGCATCTCCTCCGTCGCGTCCGGGGCGATGCACATCATAAAGATTCCGGAAACGCCCACCTGAGCGTCCAGATAATCCCGGGCCGGGCCGGAAAGGCGCTGCTCCAGATACCGCCGGAAGGCGACCTCCGGAGCGTTCATATTGACGTTGGTAATAAAGTCCATGGGGGAACGGGGCATTTTTTCCGCCCGCAGGGCCACATATGGGGCCAGCATTTCCGCCGCGGATTCCAGGTCGTTTTTGAAAACGGCCACGTCCACCAGACAATCCTCCTGCAAAAACAGGGAAGAAAGGTCCTCGTCTGTGGAATGCGCAAGGAAATTTCCCGCCAGGACGCATTTTTCAAGGCCGGTTTCCCTGGTTTTATACAGGGTATACCGGCCCTGCCGGTTCAGGGCGCGAACCAGGGAAGCGTCCCTGTCCACAAAATGGACAAAGTAATCTCCTTCGAAAAGAAGTTCGGCCACAAAGCCGCGGCCGATGCGGCCCGCGCCCCAAACGACAGCCTGTTTCATCAGGGCTGCATCTGCTGACCGCCGGTGACGTTGATGGCCTGGCCGGTCATGTAGGAAGATTCGTCGCTGAGCAGGAAGACCATGGCGTTGGCGATGTCGTCATACTGGCAGCCGCGGCGCATGGGCACCTGGTTGATGTACTTTTCGCGAATCTTTTCCTTGGTGGTACCCTGGTTGCGGGCGTACTGCTCGTACAGGGAATTGACCCACAGCGGGGAATCCAGCAGGTTGCCGGGGCAGATGGAGTTCACGCGGATGCCTTCCTGGGCCAGCTCCAGCGCCAGGGACTCGGTCAGGCCGATGCCGCCGAATTTGGAAGCGGAATAGGCGCAGTTCTTGGCGGAGCCCTTCTTACCGGACTTGGAATTGATCTGCACGATGACGCCGCCGCCGTTCTGCTTGCGGAACTGGGCAACGGCCGCCTTGGCGGTGTTGAAATAGCCGTTCAGGTTAACGTCTACGACGAAGGAGAACTCTTTATAGGTCATGTCCTCGATGGCGTCGGAACGCACCACGCCGGCGTTGGCGACGACCTTGTCCACGCGGCCATACTTGGCCACGGCGGCGTCCATCAGCGCCACGCAGGAATCATAATCGCACACGTTCAGCTTCTGGGCAAAGCCCTCGGTCAGCTGATCGGCGATCTTCTGCGCGCCTTCGAGATTCATATCGCCCACGACGACCTTTGCGCCTTCCTCGCTCAGGCGGATGGCCAACGCTTCGCCCAGGCCCTGGGCCGCGCCGGTAACGACGACGACCTGATCCTTCAGTCTCTGAAATTCACGAACCTGCATGATGTATCTCTCCTTTTTATAAGCGGATTACTCCTGTATATATTATAGCATAGATTCCCCCGGTTTGTGGCGGTTTTCCACAAAAATATCATACACTTCATGGCGGCGTAAAACAGCGGCCGGGCGCTTGCAATTTCGGCCGTCTTGGGGTATTATAGTATAGATACGATATTAATAAGCGCGGGGGAAAACATGGCTTACGATCAGTCCCGAATTCGGAATTTTTGCATCATCGCCCATATCGACCACGGCAAGTCCACGCTGGCGGACCGGCTTTTGGAAAAGACCGGCGTTCTGCAGCAGCGGGAAATGACCGAGCAGGTGCTGGACTCCATGGAATTGGAACGGGAGCGCGGCATTACCATCAAGTCCAAGGCCGTCCGCATGCCCTACCGGGCCCGGGACGGGGTGGATTACGAACTGAACCTCATCGATACCCCCGGCCATGTGGACTTCGCCTACGAAGTTTCCCGGGCGCTGGCGGCCTGCGAAGGGGCGGTGCTGGTGGTGGACGCCAGCCAGGGCATTGAGGCCCAGACCCTGGCCAACGTCTATATGGCCCTGGATCACGACCTGGAAATTTTGCCGGTGGTGAATAAAATCGACCTGCCCTCCGCCCGGCCTGAAGTGGTAAAGCAGGAAATCGAGGACGAAATCGGTCTGGATACGGAAAACTGCCCGCTGGTTTCCGCCAAGCAGGGCATCGGCATCGAGGACGTGCTGGAAGACATCGTTCAGAAGGTGCCCGCCCCCAAGGGAGACACCCAGTCGCCCCTGCGGGCCCTGATTTTCGATTCCCTTTATGATAATTACCGGGGCGCGATTTCCTATGTGCGGGTGAAGGAGGGCGTGCTTCGGGTGGGCGACCGCATCCGCATGATGGCCAGCGGCCGGGAATTCGACGTGACCGAGGTGGGCACCCTGCTGCCCGGGCGATACAACGCCACCGGAGAGCTTCGCGCCGGCGAGGTGGGCTATGTGGCCGCCTCCATCAAGGACATTGCCGATATTCGCGTGGGCGACACCATTACTCACGTGGAACGCCCCGCCCAAGAGCCGCTGCCGGGTTACAAGCCGGTTCTGCCCATGGTTTTCTGCGGCATTTATCCCGCCGACGGCGCGGATTACGACTCCCTCCGGGAGGCACTGGAAAAGCTGCGGCTCAACGACGCGTCCCTGTCCTTTGAACCCGAAACCTCTCAGGCCTTGGGCTACGGCTTCCGCTGCGGCTTTTTGGGGCTGCTGCACATGGAAATTATCCAGGAGCGGCTGGAGCGGGAATTCGATCTGGATCTGGTGACTACCGCCCCCAGCGTGGTGTATCGGGTCATCAAAACCGACGGGGAAATTCTGGAGATCGACAACCCCACCAACCTGCCCCCCACCAACGACATCGAATATATGGAAGAGCCCTTTGTGGACGCGCAGGTGATTACGCCCCAGGAATACGTGGGGGCCATTATGGAGCTTTGCCAGAACAAGCGGGGCACCTTCCGGGACATGAAGTACATCGAGGGCGGGCGCGTGCTGCTGAATTACGACATGCCCCTGAACGAAGTGATTTTCGATTTCTTCGACAACCTGAAATCCCGCACCCGGGGCTACGCCTCCTTCGATTACAGCCTCAAGGGCTATGTGCGCAGTGAGCTGGTGAAGATGGACATGCTGCTGAACGGGGAAATCTGCGACGCGCTGAGCATCATCGTTCACAAGGATCGGGCCTACGCCCGGGGCCGCTCCATTGCGGAAAAGCTGAAGGACGTAATTCCGCGGCAGCTGTTTGAAATTCCCATTCAGGCGGCCATCGGCGGCAAGATCATTGCCCGGGAAACCGTGAAGGCCCTGCGCAAGGACGTATTGGCCAAGTGTTACGGCGGCGATATTTCCCGAAAGAAGAAGCTTCTGGAAAAACAGAAGGAAGGCAAAAAGCGCATGCGCAGCGTAGGCAGCGTTTCTCTGCCCAGCGAGGCGTTCATGGCCGTGCTGAAAATGGACGACTGATGAAGCCGGCGCTGTATATCCACATTCCGTTTTGCGCGCAGAAGTGCGCCTATTGCGATTTCGCCTCCTGGGCCGGCAGGGAACCGGTCTGGGAGGCCTATTTCCATGCCTTGAAGGAAGAAATGCGCCCCTGGATGGAGATTAGCGGCGGGAAATTCTATTCCGTGTTTGTGGGCGGGGGCACGCCGTCTCTGGTGCCGGCGGAAAGAATCGCCGAAATCCTGCGGGGCGTTTCCGCCGGGGAAGTGACGCTGGAGGCCAACCCCGGCACCCTGACCCCGGAAAAGCTGGAAATTTACCGACAGGCGGGGGTGAACCGGCTGTCCATGGGGGTGCAGTCCTTTGACGACGGGCTTTTGAAAACCCTGGGCCGCATCCATACCGCCCGCCAGGCGGAAGAGGCGTTTTTCATGGCCCGGGAGGCGGGGTTTGACAATCTGAATCTGGATCTGATGTACGCGCTGCCGGGGCAAACGCAGGAAGCATGGGAAGGCACCCTGGAGCAGGCGGCGGCATTGGGGCCGGAGCACATTTCCGCCTACAGCCTGATTTTGGAAGAAGGCACGCCCATGGCCGCCTGGGCCACGCCCCAGCCGGACGAGGACGTGAACCGCATGCAGCGCACGGCCACCGCTTTTCTGAAAGAAAAGGGATACGCCCGATACGAAATTTCCAATTACGCCCGGCCGGGCCGGGAATGCAGGCACAATCTGGTCTACTGGCGCAGGGGGGACTACATCGGCGTGGGCTGCGCCGCCCATTCCCTGTATCAGGGGCGCAGGTTTGCCAACCCGGATTCCCTGGGGGCCTATCTGGCGGGGGCCCGGCGCACGGAGGACGCGATTCTGACGGAGGAGGACGTGCTCGAGGAACGGCTGATGCTGGGGCTGCGAACCGCCGAGGGGGTGCCCCGGGGCTGGATTCGGGAAAACGCCCAGACCCGGCGCATGGTGCGGGAAGGACTGGCCGTATTTGAAAAGGACCGGTTTTTTCTGACGGAGAAGGGCATGGAAGTGCAGGACGCGGTGGTGCTGGCCCTGCTGCAATAGGAGGAAGGACGCATGACGGAGAACAACCGGCGCAGCGCTCTTCAGTGCCGCGTCGCGCCGCTGGGGCAAATGGGAGACTACGTGTTTGTGGTGGTGGTCTCCGAATTTCAGGGAAAGCTGATGCTCAGCCGCCACAGAGACCGGGACACCTGGGAGACTCAGGGCGGGCACATCGAGCCCGGGGAAACGCCCCTGGAGGCCGCCCGGCGGGAGCTTTATGAGGAAAGCGGCGCGGCGGAATTCGAACTCATTCCCGTGTGCGATTATCTGGGCTACAACGCCACAGGCCAGGCCGCGGGGCAGGTGTTTTACGCGAAGATTGCCCGGATGGGGCCGATGCCGGAGAGCGAAATGGCGGAGACCCGGCTGTTTGATGCTTTACCGGAGAATCTGACCTATCCTCAGGTCACGCCGAAGCTGTATGCTCAGGCGCGGCTTCTGCAAAAAGAGAAAGAAAACAGGCGGGACTGACGCGCGTCAGTCCCGCCTGAAAATTTTTTAATCCAGCACCTGCAGATACATGCACTTGAGGTATTTGGTTTCCGGGGCCGCCGGAAGAATGGGGTGGTCGTAGCCCTGGGTGCGGTATTCGATCATGCGCACCCGCACCTTGGCGTCCCGCACGGCTTCGTTCACCATCTGCTGGAACATTTCCGTGGAAACGTGCTGGGAACAGGAACAGGTCACCAGATATCCGCCGGGACGGACGATCTTCAGGCCCCGGAGGTTGATTTCCTTATATCCCCGCAGCGCCGCGGGCACGGTGTTTTTGGACTTGGTAAAGGCGGGGGGATCCAGAATTACCAGGTCGAACTTTTCTCCCGCATCGGACAGGGCGCGCAGGTGATCGAAGCAGTTGTGGGCTTCGAAGGTCACGTTTTCCAGACCGTTGCGCCGGGCGTTTTCCCGGGCGACCTCCAGCGCGTCTTCGGAAATATCCACGCCCAGCACGCTTTTTGCGCCGTATTTGGCGGCGTGCAGGGAAAAGGAGCCGTTGTGGCAGAAGCAGTCCAGCACCCGGGCGTCCCGGCAGAAGGGGGCGATGCCGGCGCGATTCTGCTTCTGGTCCAGGAAAAAGCCGGTTTTCTGACCGGAGATCAGGTCCACGCCGAAGAGCAGCCCGTTTTCCCACATGTCCACCCGGGGCGGCACCTGGCCCCACAGAAGGCCCGCGCGAAGTTCCAGCCCCTCGTGACGGCGCACGGGCACGTCGCTGCGTTCGTAAATGCCCTTGGGGGCCACGATTTCCACCAGCAGCTCCACCAGCATGTCCCGAATGCGTTCGATGCCCATGGAGAGAATCTGCACGCACAGATAATCGCCGAATTTATCCACTACCAGCCCGGGGAGGAAATCGGATTCGGAATAGATCAGCCGGCAGGAGCCGGGGTCGCACAGGGCCCGCCGGTAATTCCAGGCGTCCTGAATGCGCTTTTTGAAAAATTCCCGGTCGCACACTTCGTCCTTGGTGGTGAGCATGCGCAGGGAGATGACGGAATTGGGGTTATAAAAGCCCCGGCCGATGTATCCGCCCCGGAAATTATGCACCTCGGCGACGTCGCCGGGGGTGAAGTCGCCTTCTACCTTTTCGATTTCGGAATTGTATATCCAGGGATGTCCCGCGCGCACGCGGGTCTCTCGGGTTTTGCGCAGTGTAACAATCGCCATGTGCCGCCTCCGTAGAATTTACTGATTTCTCATCGAGATTCTATCATACCACTTTCCCGGCCGCTTGTCGATTGCCTCGGGGCGTGATATAATCCATTCGGGTGATTAAATTTGGATGATATGCGAATCAACCGATACCTTTCGGACAGCGGCTACTGTTCCCGCCGGGAAGCGGACCGGCTGATTGCCCAGGGACGGGTGAAGATCAACGGGCAGATCGCGCAGCTGGGGCAGACGGTGAAGGCGGGCGACCGGGTGCAGGCGGACGGGCAGGAGCTGTCTGCCGGGGGCAGAAAGGTCTACCTGCTTTTGAACAAGCCCCGGGGCATCGTGTGCACCGCGGATCCCCGGGAAAAATACAACGTGGTGGACTATCTGAATTATCCTGAAAGAGTGTTTCCCGTGGGCCGGCTGGACAAGGACAGCGAGGGATTATTGCTTTTGACCAGCGACGGAGAAATCGTCAACCGGCTGCTCCGGGCCGCGGGGGGCCACGAAAAGGAATATCAGGTGACGGTGGACAGGCCCGTGACGGCGGAATTTATCCGGCGCATGGCTGCCGGCGTACCGGTGCTGGACCGGATGACCCTGCCCTGCCGGGTGAAAAAAACCGGCCAGCGGGAATTCGACATCGTGCTGGTGCAGGGCATGAACCGGCAGATTCGCCGGATGTGCGAATATCTGGGATACCGGGTGGAAACGCTGCGCCGGGTGCGGATTATGAACCTGCGCCTGGGAGAGATGCAGCCCGGGGACTGGCGGGAAGCGACTCCGGCGGAGATGGCCGAGCTGTTCCGGGCCCTGGAGAAAAAGGAAGCGGGGCAGTAAATCACAGGGAGAAATTCCGGTACTGTTCCTCCAATTTCTGCCAGGCGTGCAGGAAGGCCTCGCCCTCCGGATCCTGAGCGATGCGGCGCAGGGCCCTGCGCACGGCCAGGGCGAATTCCTTCTGCACCCCCTTGACCCCCGAGGGACACAGGGGACACATGGCCCGGGCCCGGGCGTCCATGCGCACAGTCCAGTTTTCGCCGGTCCACACCGGAGTCAGCGGGAAGATTCGGCAGGCCAGAGGCCGCTTTTCCCGGGGACAGGGGGCAAGGCAGGTGAGCACGTCTCCCGGCCCGGCGGAAGGGGCGATGCGGCACCAGCTTTCCCCGGCCAGCAGGGCCCTTTCTCCGGGAAAGAGGAACATGCCGCCCTGGCCGTCCTCGTCCGGCTGACAGCAGGCCGCTCCGCAGAGAGCGCCGCAATCCCCGGCCAGCGGGGTGAGAGCGCCGATGATTTCGCAGGCTTCCAAAATCAGGTGTGCATCCATGCTGTTTTCGCTCCTTGTGCGCACGGGACGGGTGGATTCTGATTGATGTTAACACAGGCTCCGCGATGCTGTCAAATATTTTTGGTTGCAATTTGCGGGGTTATGTTGTATAATCACGTTGTAATTAAACATGGAGGTGTTCTACTATGGCATATATGATTAATGACGATTGCATCTCTTGCGGCGCCTGCGCGGAAGAGTGTCCCGTGAACGCCATCAGCGAAGGCGATGGCAAGTACGTGATCGATGCGGATACCTGCATCTCCTGCGGCGCTTGCGCTGGCACCTGCCCCGTTGGTGCTCCCCAGGAAGCCTAATTTCAGGCGGTTGGAGGGAGGCTCCCTGTAATGGGGAGTCTCCCTTGTCATATACATTTTCGACGCGGCGCGGAGGAACGGCATGAGCAATTGGCGAAAGGCGACGGTACTGGCGGCGCTGTTTTTGTTGCTGTTTTCCGCTGCCAGCGCCGAGGAGGACGGTCAGATCCGGGTCAAGCTGACCCGGCTGGGCACGCCCGCCCGGATTGAATTTGTGGCCAATTGCGATTATGCCACTTCTGAAGGCGTGCGCATTCCCTCCGGCTCCACGGTGACGGTGCTTCGCTCCGGCAATGGGCTCACCGCCGTCTGCGGCAGCGCCCGGGGGGAGATGGGCGCGTCGTTTTCCCTGAAGCGGCTGGGCGGGGCAGATACCGGGGCGCGGTTTGCCCTACCGGCCATGGCCAACCGGTTCTGCGGGGATTTGTATTTTTCCACCCAGGGCGCGGGGGTGGGCGTGGTGCTGGAAATTCCGGTGGAGGAATATCTCCTGGGCGTGGTGGGTTACGAAATGAGCGACAGTTATCCCATAGAGGCCCTGAAGGCCCAGGCGGTGGCGGCGCGGACGTACGCCCTGCGGGCCAAATCTGCCCGAAAAGGCCGGGAATATCACGTGACGGACAACACCGGAGATCAGGTGTTCAAGGGACTGAATTCCTCCCAGAAAAACGTGCGTCAGGCGGTAAAGAAAAGCGGCGGCGTGGTGCTTACCTATATAGGCAAACTGGCCGCCTGTTATTACGGCGCGTCCAACGGCGGACAGACGGAATCCACCGGCAACATATGGGGTTCGAACCTGCCCTACAGCCGGGTGCAGGACGACCCCTACGATTTGCAGGGGGGCGGCTACAGCCGGTCCGTTTCCTTTGCCCGGGATCTTTCCGGGGCGGCCCTGGCCCCGGAGATGGAACAGGCCCTGAAGCAGGGGGTGGGGCAGGCCCTTTCGGAAAAGGGATACGACCCGGAAGCGGTTGAGATTACCCTTCTGTCCATCGACGGAGTGACTCCCACTTCTCCCAAATACGCTGCCCCCAGCCGGCTTTATCGAAAGCTGATTTTCCAGGTGACCGCCCGGGTGACGACCGCCGCAGGGGAACAGGCCCAGGGCGGCGTGGAGGTGGAAATTCCCACTTATGGCGGGCTGGAAACCTGGTACGGCCTGAGCCTGAACCGGGGAGACAACGAAACGATTTCCGTGGAGGAGGCAAACGGGCGCTTTACCGTGACCTTCCGCCGCTACGGGCACGGCGTGGGCATGAGCCAGCGGGGAGCGAAGGTCATGGCCGGGGAATATGGCAAATCCGCCCGGGAAATTCTGGAATTCTATTACCCGGGCACGGAATTGAAAAAGCTCGCTTATGCGGAGGCGGCGGATACGCCCCTGCCCACGGAAGCGCCCCTGCCGGCGGCGACCCCGGACGCGTGGGAATTCCCGGAAATCGAAGCGACTCCCGCTCCCGCGGCCACGGATCCGCCGGAGACCATCCAGCCGGCGGAATCGGTGCAGGCCTGGGTGAAGCTGCAGGGCGGCACGCTGAATTTCCGCAGTGCGCCCTCCGTCTCCGGACGGATTCTGGGCAGTTTGAAAAATGGGGAACAGGTGACCGTGACGGCGCTGGAGGGGGCATGGGCCCGAATTCAGCGGGGCGGCAGAGAAGGATACGTCATGGCCCGATACCTGACGCTGGAAAAACCGGCGCCTGCGCTTCCGGAGGCGGACAGCATCGTCTACGCCCGGGTTCGGCTGGAACAGGCCGGCGCGGTGCTGCGGCTGCGGGACGCCCCCGGGGGCAACGTCATTGCCCGGCTGAAAAACGGCGCGTTTGTGCGGGTGATCGCCCTGAAGGGCCAGTGGGCCCGGGTGGAAACCGCATCGGGAAAGCAGGGCTATGTGGCGAAGGGGTATCTGGAGCGGGTGTATGCCGATTGGCAAATGGAACAGACGGACTGAGATGGGGAGGCGAGGCGCGTGATTCGGCGGGTGACGGGGCTGGTAACGGCGTTGGCGCTGCTTTTCTGCGCCGTCGGCGCGCTGGCCGCCCAGGTATTGGAAGACGGATCTTCCGGGGAAACGGTGTCCGTTTTGAGCAAGCGGCTGTGCGATCTGGGGTATTTGCAGGAGATTTCTTCGGAATATGACGAAACGGTGGCTCAGGCGGTGTCGGATTTCCAGACCGCCAACGATCTGGACGTGACGGGGGTTGCGGACATCGACACCCAGAAAAAAATGAACGCCTCCGACGCGGTGACCCGGGAACAGTTTATGGCGGCCTTTTCCGCCCGGTATCAGGGAAAGCGGCTGCAGGCGGGAAATTCCGGAGACGAGGTAAAAATGCTGCAGACCGCCCTTGCGGAAGCGGGATTTTACGATTATCCCGCGGACGGGGAATTCGGCGAGGGCACCCGCCGGGCGGTGGCGGAATATCAGCGGGCCAACGGGCTGGAGGCCACGGGGGTGGCGGACGGTCCTACCCTTTTGCGGCTTTACGAAGGCCAGTCTGTCACCCGGGAGGAATTTGAGCAGTCCTGCAGCGCGGAAAAGGGCGATTCCGGAGCCAAGGTGAAAACCATTCAGGACCGGCTGAACCAGCTGGGCTATTTCGTGGGGGAAACCACCGGTACCTACGGCGAAAACACCCAGAGCGCCGTGGCGGAATTTCAGGAAAACAACGACCTGGAAAAGACCGGCAGCGTGGATTATGCCACTTATGAGAAGCTGTTTTCCCAGCAGGCCGTGCGGGTATTGAAGGAAGAAAGCCTGGGTCTGGGCGACCGGGGCGAGGCGGTGTTTGCCCTGCAGCAGCGGCTTTTAGAATTGGGCATTTACGAAAGCGCCCCTTCCGCCGTATACGACCGGGAGACCCAGACGGCTGTGATGCTCTTCTGCGCCGCCAACGGTCTGGACATTCCCGTGGGCGCGCCGGCGGAGGTGCAAAGGGCCATTTACGACCGGGAATCCCGGGGGGAGGAAAGCGTTCCGGCGCTGAATCCGCCGCTGAATGGGGACGTACTTTCCGCCATGTGCGCCGCAGCCCGGGCCATGGAGGGGGAGGACTTCTCCAAGGGAACGGAGAGCCTGTTCCCGGGATACGGCTTTGCGCGGTATCTTTTCGCCACGAGAGGGCTGGAAATGGGCACCCCCGCCCAGGTGATGGAGCGATTGACGGAAAGCGGCGATCTCGCCGGAGAAATGGCGGCGGGGGACATTGTGGTGCTGGAACAGGAAGGCGACAAGGAAAAGGTGATGCGCTTTTACCTGTGCGTGGACAAGGGAATCCTGGCCGGCCTGGACGAAGGCGGACAGGTGATCTTGGCCGGGGCGGGAGAGACGGCCTACACCCGGGCCTATCTGTGGAAAATGGGCCAGTAGGCCGGGGAGGTTGCCCATGGAAAAGGAACTGCTTCGTCCGGGAGAACGCCTGGACGATTTGCAGCGAAACGGCTTTCAGGTGATACAGCACCCGGACGCCTTTCGTTTTGGCACGGATTCGGTGCTGCTGGCGGATTTTGCCCGGCCGGCGAAGCGGGATGTGTGCGTGGATTTGGGCTGCGGTACCGGGGCCATTGCGCTGATGCTGCTGGCCCGGCAGCCGGAAATTGCCGTGACCGGGGTGGAAATTCAGCCCCACGCCGCGGACATGGCCCGCCGGAGCGCCCGCATCAACGGCGTAGAACAGCGCTTCCGGGTGCTGGAGGGGGACATGCGGGAAATTTACCGTAAGACCGGCCGGGGGGTGTTTTCCCTGGCGGTGTGCAATCCCCCTTACTTCAAGGAAGGCGGCGCGTTGAAAAACCCGGATCCTGCCCTGCGCACAGCCCGGCACGAGGGAGATTTGTCCCCCGGGGAACTGTGCGCGGCGGCGGCGCGGCTGCTGAAATTCGGCGGAAGATTCGCGGTGATTTACCCCGCGCCCCGGGCGCTGGAAATGCTGCGGGCCATGGAAGAGGCGGGCATTGCTCCCAAAAGACTGCGCACGGTGCAGGGCATTGCGGGGAAGCCCCCCAAGCACGTGCTGATGGATGGCATTCGGGGCGCGGGCCCGGGCCTGCACTGGATGGAGCCGCTGATTTTGAAGGACGAAAACGGAGACTATACGCCGGAATGGCATCGGATATACGGAATGTGATTTTTAACAGGGAGGCGTTTTTTGAAAATGGAGACCCAAAACCGGGGCCTGAAGAGCTATCTGTTCGGCGACAAGGCCTTTTACAAGGCGGTGTTTGCCATTGTGGTGCCCATCATTATTCAGAACCTGATTACATCCTTTGTCAGCCTTTTGGACAATGTGATGGTAGGACAGCTGGGCACGGCGCAGATGTCCGGCGTGGCCATCGCCAATCAGCTGATTTTCATCTTCAATATCTGCATTTTCGGCGGCATTTCGGGCGCAAGCATTTACGGAGCCCAGTTTTACGGCTCCGGCGATTACGAGGGCATGCGGGCGGCCATGCGCTTCAAACTGTACATCTGCCTGGGCATTTTCGCCGTGGGCTGCGTGGCGTTTCTGGGATTTGACACGCCGCTGATCCAGCTGTTTCTGGCGGAGGGGGAGGACGCCGCGCTGGTGGCGGAAACCCTGAAGGCCGGCGAGGATTACCTGCGTATTTTGATGGTGGGACTTTTGCCCTTTGCCGTTGCCCAGGCCTACACCGCCACCCTGCGAGAGGCGGGGGAAACCATGCTGCCCATGCTGGGAGGCGTGGCGGCGGTGGTGACCAACACGGTGTTGAATTACGCGCTGATTTTCGGCAAGCTGGGTCTGCCCGAGATGGGGGTTCGGGGCGCGGCCGTGGCCACGGTGATTTCCCGATATGTGGAACTTGCGCTGATCGTGGCGGTGACCCATCTGCGCCGCAAGCGGTATTTCTATTTTGTGGGGCTTTACCGTACCATGAAGGTGCCCCTTCTGCTGGTGAAGCGCATCGTCATTCGCGGGCTGCCGCTGCTGGCCAATGAAAGCCTGTGGTCTGTGGGCCTTTCCTTCCTGACGCAGCTGTATTCCCTGCGGGGGCTGGACGTTATCGCCGGCATCAACATCGCCAGCACCGTCACCAACCTGTTTAACACCATTTCCTTCGCCATGGGCAACGCCGTGGCCATCATGGTGGGCCAGGCTCTGGGCGCGGACGAGGTGGAGCGGGCGAAGAAGACCTCCGGGCGGCTGATTACCTTCGGCACCCTGGTGGCCGCGGGAATGGCGCTTCTGCTATGCGTGGTTTCCCCGTACATTCCGCTGCTTTATAACACCACGGAACGGGTGCGCACGCTGGCCACCCAGTTCATGCTGATTCTGGCGCTGAACATGCCCCTGCAGGCCTTCGGACACTGCTGTTATTTCACCCTGCGTTCCGGCGGTAAGACCATCATGACCTTTATCTTCGACTGCATGTCTGTGTGGGTGCTGTCGGTGCCGGTGGTTTACGCGCTGGTGCATTATACGGACATGAGCATCCAGTGGATTTATACTATCTGCCAGCTTCTGAACATCATCAAGTGCGTCTTCGGCTTCTGGCTGGTGAAAAAGGGCGTATGGATTCACAACATCACCCTGGAAACCAAAGAGGCGTAACCTTTGCAAAAAAGGCCCGGACTTCCCGCAAAAGTGGGAGATCCGGGCATTTTTTGCTTTCAGAAATTCAGGGGCTTTCCATTGAGCCACGCGCCTTCCAGGGTTTCCCCCCGATAGCGCAGCTTCAGGGAGAAAAAGGGCCCGGGCTGAGCGATGCGCTCCAGAAACAGCCGGTCTCCGGCCCACATGGGCAGCTGCATCAGCTTTTCCTTGGAAATCCATTCCAATTGGCCCTCGTCGCATTCCTTCACCTGGCCCGTGAAACCCGTGGCGGTGAAAAGGTGCATGTATTCTCCTTCCCATCGGTCGGAAACAAAGGTGACGACGCCCCGATAGGCGTAATCCGTGAGAGTAAGCCCCGTTTCTTCCCATACCTCCCGGGTGACGCAGTCTTCGGGGCTTTCGCCTTCCTCAAACTTGCCGCCGACGCCGATCCATTTATCGTGATTGGCGTCGTTTTGCTTTTTCACCCGGTGCAGCATCAGATACTGGCCGTCCCGCTCCAGATAGCAAAGAGTGGAATGCAGCATGGCTTCAGCCCTCCCATTCGGTGAGCAGCACTTCCCGGGGCGGCAGCGTCGCGTCGTCGGGAAGCAGCAGCGTCTTCAGGGAACGGGGCGCGAGCTCCACCTGGAAATCCCGGCCCAGCATGGGGGCGTGGATTCGGGCGCAGGCGGGCCGGCCCATGGTCTCGCTCAGCCGCAGCACCCAGCCGTCGTCTTCCTCGGAACGCTTCAGTGCGCCCAGGCTGACGTTTTCGGCCTCGATCCGCAGGCCCTCGTAATGGGCGGGCAGCTTACCCCGGTGATAGGTTTCGGCGGTGGAGACCAGGCCCTGGTTCAGCACCTCGCCCCGGCGGGGAAGGCCGGCTTCCTGCCAGGAGGCGGCGCAGGGCACCAGCGCGTAACGGAACTCCTGCAGGCCCATGTCCGCGTGGCGGCAGTCCTCGTCCCGATGCTGCTGGCCGTAATGGTCGGCATAGACGGAGGTGTTGGCCACGGTGAAGCGCAATTCGTTTTCAGGGGCGGAGAAGCTGTACTTTCCGTCGTTTACAATGCCCAGGCCGATTGCTTCGTTGCCCAGGTGCATCCAGCGATGGGCGGTTTCCTCGCAGCCGTCGCAGGGGCGTTCCACATAACCGTAGGCTACTTCCGCCCGGGCCACGGGATTTTCCGCCGCCACGGGATAGCAGAACTTCAGCATGTGCAGGGGCTTCTGCATGTCCAGCCGCGCCCGCACTTCTATCTGATCGCCCTCCGCCGTCAGGGAATAGTCCTGGGTCAGGGTGGATTCACCGCAGCGGGTGGTTACCCGCAGCGTGGCCCGGACGGGGCCGTTTTCCACCACGGCGCACCGGCTTTCCCCGAAGCATTCCCCGGCCTTGTCGAATTTGAAGACCATGTGGGCCCAGGTGTCGCAATGGGACACGTCGAACAGCTGCGCCCGGGCGGGGGCGGTAAGCGTTTCCTTCCCGCTGGCTTTGTGAATCAGGCTGCGGGGCATGCCGGTTTTTTCATCGATGGTCAGGGCGATTTTATCGTTTTCCAGACGGCAGGCGGAAGCCTTCAGGGGGCTGGTTTCCGAAACGGGATTGTCCGCCGGAGTCAGAAGCGGCCGGTCGTCCCCGTGGGTGGTCTGGCCGATTTCCCCCAGGTACACCCAGTAAAGCCGATAGCCCAGGGCGGGCACCTTTGCCACAAACAGGCTGTCCCACTTATCCGCGCCGTTGGTGCGGCTGGCCCGGACGATTTGCACCGGGGTTTCCGCGCCGTTCTCGTCGGTAATGTGCTTCACGCCGCCGTATACCTGCACCGGCGCGGCGACCTCATAGGGATGGGGGTTGAACACGATCAGCGGCGTGCCCAGCCCGTCCAGCTCCCACAGAGCGAAGTGACTTTCCTTGCTGCGCTTTCGGCCGGGAACGCCCTGCAGGGTGTCGATCTGCCAGGAAATCTTCTGAAGGGCGAAATTTTCCTCCCGGGCGGCTATGGACTGGGCCTCGCCCAGCTGCACTCGCGCGTCCTCGTAGGCCTCGGCGATGGAGCAGCCGCACAGAATATCGTGGAATTGATTGAACAGCAGATTCTCCCAGCCCTGGCGCAGGGAACCGGCCCGGTGGCCGGTGAGGGCGGAGGAGAGCGCACCGAATTTTTCACTGCGGGTCAGGGCGCTTTCCGTTTTGCGGTTCAGGGCTTTCATCAGCGAAGTGGCGGAATAGCAGCCGCTGGCGTGGTGCTGCAGCTCCTTTTTCCAGACGGGCAGGCGTGCGCCTTCCGCGGCCAGAGCGTCAAAATACGCATCCGGGTCGGAGAAGATCACCTGGTCGCCGTCCTTGCCGGAGGCCTGATAGGCCTCGATGGAGCGCAGGTTGCCAATGGTGGGGCCGCCGCCGTGATTGCCCACGCCGTAGAAGGCCATGACGGAATGCCCCGCTGATTTCTGCATGTCCAGTCCGTGCTCAATGCGCTGGGCCACGTCGCCGAAGCCGGTGGCGTAGCTGTCGATGCGGAAGGTAGTCACCTGAGAGCCGTCCGGTGATTCCCACACAAAGGCGGGGAAGGGAATTTCGCCGTTTTCGCGCATTTCCGGCCGCTGCATGACGTAATGATCTATACCGGCGTGGCGGAAAAGCATGGGCAGGGTGGCGGCGTGGCCGAAGGAATCCACATTATAGCCGGTTTTCACGGTTATGCCGAATTTCTGGCGGAAATAGCGCTGGCTCAGAAGCAGCTGCCGGGCGAAGGATTCGCCGGAGGGCATGTTGCAATCGGGCTGAATCCACATGCCGCCCACGATTTTCCAGCGGCCCTGGCGCACCCTTTCCTGAATTTCCCGGAACATGTTCGGATCGATTTCCTCCACCCACTTGTAATAACAGGCGCAGGCGGCGGTAAAGATGAAATTGGGCGTTTCCCCGATGCGGTCCAGGGCGGAACGGAAGGTGGCCAGAACCTCCTGCACACCCTCCTGCCAATGCCAGAACCAGACGGGGTCGATATGGGCGTTGCCGATCATATGAATCATAAATAAATCTCCTTTGCCCACTGGAAGCGATGGTGCTGCTTTTTGCAGGGAAATATCCGAGATGAGTATATGCGGAATCCGCCCGGCTGTCAACCGGAAAAAGCCGCCGTTATTGTATTTTAAGCGGTTAAAATAACGATAACAAATATTTTCTGTTCCAAAAATAAAAGAGTTGACATAATGTTAAATATGTGATAAAATACTCTCTGCAATGAGGGCGAAACAAGCTCTGAAAAGTTAAAAACAGGCACAGTGTACCCAACCGGGAACGAGACGTTCACGGTAAAAATAAGGAGGTAAACCACTATGAGAAAGACCCTGGCTTTGATCCTGGCGGTGATGATGGTGCTGTCCGCAGCATCCTTCGCCTTCGCCGAGGAAACGACAGAGGTTGGCACCCCCCGCAAATCGACGCTCATCGTCGAAACGCAGACGCCCACCGACTGCCCCGGCCAATTTAACAGCTACATGAACGGCACCCAGATGGGCTTCGGCATTCATCAGCTGATGACCTGCTGCCTGTGGGAAATGGATACCGCTTCCGGCGAACAGTTCGGCGAAGTGGCCGACGGCATGCCCGTGGCCAACGAAGACTTCACCGAGTTCACCGTGGCCCTGCGTCAGGGCATCAAGTGGTCTGACGGCGAGGACCTGAACGCGGACGACGTGGTGTTCACCTTCAACATGATCATGAACACCGAAGCCATCAGCGCTTCCGCTTACACCAAGCAGGTCATCAAGGCCGTGGAAAAGGTGGACGACTACACGGTGAAGTTCACCATGAACGAGCCCTTCCCCCGCCTGGCGCAGAAGTTCGGCGTCACCATCTGGGGCACTTCCTACCGCATCGTGCCCGAGCACATCTATTCTCAGGTAGAAGACGTCACCACCTTCAAGGATGAAAATCCCGTGGTGGCCGGTCCCTACACTGTGAAGGATTACGATCCCCTGGGCAAGTGGATTCTCTACGAGCTGCGCGCTGACTGGGAAAATTCCACCACCGGCGTTATCACCGGCAAAAAGCCCGCCGCGGAATTCGTGCTGTTCAAGGCCCTGGGCGACGATACCACCCGTCAGATGGCCATGATCAACAACGAAGTTGACGTGATGTGCGAAGTGACCCCTGAAATCCTGGACGTTATGACCATGCAGAATGGCAACATCTCCTGCTGGTATAAGGAATTCCCCTACGCCACTTCCGACGACCCCTGCTCCAAGGGCCTGGCTTTCTCCATGGGCAAGGGCGCTCCCTTTGACAGCGCGGACTTCCGCTGGGGCATCGCGCTGGCCATGAACTTCGACGAGATCTCCATGAACATCTTCGACGGCGTTGGCCGTGCTTCCGTGCTGCCCATCCTGACCGCCACCAGCGCCATTCAGGAGCTGTATTACAAGCCCCTGATTCCGTTCCTGGAGGAGTTCGAACTGGATCTGGGCGACGGCACCACTGTGAAGCCCTTCGACTTCGAATATGCGCATCGCATGGCTGCTGCCCTGGGCATTGAAGGCACCGACGACGAACTGACCGACATGTTCGGTATTGGCTGCTGGAAGTACGATCCCGAAGCGGCTGAGAAGCTGCTGACCAAGGCCGGCCTGGAGAAGAAGGACGGCACCTGGTACTTCAACGGCGAAGAATTCGTCATCAACCTGACCTATCTGGCCGACACCGAAGCCCAGGCGGGCCGCGGCGTGCAGGCTGCTTACGACCAGCTGACCAAGTTCGGTCTGAAGTGCAACATCTCCTCTGAATCTTCCTCCACCTGGGATACCAACGGCGCCACCGGCGAATTCGAAATCGCTGGCTACTGGCCCACCGGCGGCATCACCAAGGACATCTACAACCAGATCAACGGCTGGGACGCCGACCTGATCGTGCCCCTGGGTGAGCGCGGAAGCGGCCAGGGTTCCCGTTGGAACAACGCCGAGGCCACCGAAATCATCCACAAGCTGGCCAATCTGGACCCCGAAAGCGACGAAGCGTATCAGCTGGGCCTGGACTTCATGAAGGTCGCCATCGCTGACATGCCCTTCATCGGCTTCCACTCCGGCGTCAAGTTCGTGCCCACCAACAGCACTTACTGGACCAACTACCCCAGCGCCGAGAATCCCTACAACGGCCCCTGGTGGTGGTGGAGCTGCTTCAAGTACATCGTGACCGAGATCACCCCCGCCGAATAAGAGGGGAAATGTACCTTTGAGCAACGTGGTTTAACCCTGTGGCACGCGCCGTCCGGGCGACGGCGCGTGCCCTTCTCATATTCCTCCAAAGAGGAGTAGGAGAAAAGCAACTTTGTTTCAGCAAAAGGGGTGTGGCCAGTGAAATTCTGGAAATACTTGGGATTGAGGCTTCTGGCGTGGGCCGTCACCATCCTGATCGGCGTCACGTTTATCTTCTTCATCCCGCGCCTGTTCCCATCGGATCCGGTGGAGAACATGATCGGCCGGATCCAGTCCAATTCCGGCCAGATGGATCCCGCGGAAAAGGAAGCGCTGCGCAAGAGCCTGCGGGTGCAGTTCGGCCTGGAGGGCTCGCTTTGGACCCAATATACCTCCTTCCTGTGGAAGGGCATGCTGCATTTTGATTTCGGCCCGTCGCTGATGAGTTTCCCCACACCCGTGGGCGATATTCTCATGACGTATCTGCCATATACCGTGGGCTTATCCTTAACGACGACCATTCTAGCATGGATCATCGGAAATTTCATCGGTCTGTTGGCCGGTTTCCGCAAGAACAAGCGTGCTTCCAAGATCCTGGAAGGCATTGCTATCTGTATTTACCCCATTCCGTACTTCATCGTGGCCCTGATTCTTCAGGTGATTTTCGCGTTTTTGCTGGGCTGGTTCCCGCTGCAGGCCACCATCATCCAGTCCGCGGACTTCGCCACTTACATCGCCTCTCTGATTAAGGCGTCCATTCTGCCGGCGGTTTCCATTCTGCTGCTGGGCACCGGCTGGTGGATCATTTCCATGAAATCCCTGTCCGGCGCTACGGCTGAGGAGGATTTTGTGCTCTACGCCCGCTATCGCGGCCTTTCCGAGGGCAAAATCGGCCGGAGCTACGTGTTCCGCAATTCCATCCTCACTCAGGTAACGGCGCTGGCTATGAGCCTGGGCGGTGTGTTCAACGGCTCCATTATGACCGAGATCATCTTTGGCTATCCCGGCGTGGGCACCCTGGTGCAGAAGGCCATTACCCAGTCGGACTATAACATGATCCTGGGCACCATTACCCTTTCGATTATCGCCATTTCCACCTGTACGCTGATCGCCGATCTGATTTATCCCTTTATCGATCCGCGCATCCGGTACAGCTGAGAAGGGAGGGAATTTGATGAAGAAATTTTGGAAAAACGCAAGCATCCGCTTGAAAATCGGCCTGATTATGACGCTGTTTTTCCTGTTCGTGGGCTTTGTGATCTACCTGATTCCCCATACGGATCCCTTCCCCTATGTCAGCCAGATGAACATGCGCAACCTGCCGCCCTCCTGGGAGCATCTGCTGGGCACCACGTCCCGCGGTCAGGACATTTTCTGGATGCTGGTGGAAGCCATTCATAATTCCCTGCTCATCGGGTTGATGGTGGCCTTCCTGGGCACCGTGGTGGGCGTGTTGGTGGGACTGACCTCCGGCTTCGTGGGGGGCACTCTGGATCGTGTGCTGATGGTGGTGACGGACACCTTCGTGGTAATTCCCTCGCTGCCGGTGCTGATTCTGATGACGGCGCTGATGAAGGGCTCCATGACGGTGGTGTTCATGGCGCTGGTGCTGGCGCTGTTTGCCTGGGCCTGGCCCAGCCGTCAGATTCGTTCCATGGCCCTGACGCTGAAGGAGCGGGATTTCATCCAGACCGCCTGGTTCTCCGGCGAGGGAACGCTGCAGACGGTGGTGACGGAAATTCTGCCCTTTGCATTCACCTGGTCTCTTTCCAATTTCATGAACGCGACGCTTTCCGCCATTGCGTCGGAATCCAGCCTGGCGGTGCTGGGCCTTTCCCCGGCCAACCTGATTACCCTGGGCAACATGATCCAGTGGGCCCGGGATTTCAACGCCATTATGGCCCGGCGCTGGCTGTGGTTCGCTTCTCCTGTGGTGGCGACGGTGCTGCTGTTTGTGGGGCTGTTTATGCTGATCACGGGCTACAACGATTATTTGGCCATGAAACGAGGTAGATAAAGATGTTGCAAATTGATCATCTGTCGGCCTCCTACAAAACGATTGACGGCGACGTCCATGTGGTGCAGGACGCCAATTTCACCATCTATGACAACGAGATCTTTGGCATTGCGGGAGAATCTGGCTGCGGAAAATCCACGCTGCTGAAGGCCCTGTATGACATCATCGAATTCCCCCTGCAGGTGGATTCGGGCCGGGTGGTGCTTTCCGGAGAAAAGGGAGGCAAATCCTTCACGTATCAGACCGGACAGATTCGCAAATCCTGGTGGAACAACATTTCATACGTGCCCCAGGCGGCCATGTCCGTTTTGAACCCCATTACGAAATTGAAGAGTCAGTTTCTGGATTCCATTCCGGAAGAGGACAAAAAGCGGGAAACACCCCAGCAGACGCTGCAGCGGGTGCAGCAGTACCTGGGTGCGCTGAATCTTTCCCCCGAGGTGCTGGAGGCTTATCCCTTCCAGCTCTCCGGCGGCATGCGTCAGCGGGTCATCATCGCCCTGGCCACCTTTATGAGCCCCAACGTAGTGCTGGCGGACGAGCCTACCACCGCATTGGACGTGGTGGTGCAGCGGGGCATTCTGATGCTGTTGATGCGGCTGCAGAAGCAATTGAAGAACACCATGGTGCTGGTGAGCCACGACCTGGGCGTGCATTATCAGGTGACTGACCGCATCGGAATCATGTATTCCGGAAAGATGATGGAAATCGGCAAGACCACGGAGCTGTTCGCAAACCCCAGGCATCCCTACACCCAGATGCTTATCGGCGCGCTGCCCCGGGTGGGCGACAAGTCCCAGCGAGTGGGTATTCCCGGATCGCCGCCGCCTTTGAAGAATCCGCCTCCCGGATGTCGCTTCGCGCCGCGCTGCCCCAAGGCCACGCCGCTGTGCAGCGCCCAGGTGCCTGAATTCCGGGAAATTTCGCCGGGCCATTTCGCGGCCTGCCATCTTTTGAACGGGGAGGGAAAGTAAATGGCTGAAAAACTGCTTGAAGTCAAGGGCGTCAGCAAGATTTTCCGCATCGGCGGCATGCTTTCCCGCAAGCGTCTGACGGCGGTGGACGGCGTGTCCTTCGAAATCGCGGCGGACAAGCCGGTGATTCTCTCCATCGTGGGAGAATCCGGCTGCGGAAAGTCCACCCTTTGCAAGATGATCCTGCGCCAGCATAAGCCGGAAGCGGGAGACATTCTGCTGGACGGGCATTCCTATAAGGACAAAAAGCACTACAAGCCCATGCAGTTCCGCAACGACGTGCAGCCCATTTTCCAAAATCCCTTCGAGGCCTTCTCCATGCGCAAGCGGGTGGATACCTATCTGTTCAACACCGCCCTGCGCCTGGGCATTGCCAAGAACCGGGCCGACGCCGCCAAGCGGGTGAACGAGGCGCTGGTGTCCGTGGGTCTTTCGTTGGATGTGGTGGCGGGAAAATATTCGTCCCAGTTCTCCGGCGGTGAGCTCCAGCGGGTTTCCATCGCCCGGGCGCTGATTACCCGCCCCAAGATCATCATCGCCGATGAGCCTGTGGCCATGATCGACGCGTCCATGAAGATGAACATCGTCAATCTCTTCAAACAGCTGCGGGACGATTACGGCATCAGCTTCATCTATATTACCCACGATTTGTCCACGGCCTATTACGTCAGCGATTACATTGCCACCCTCTACCGGGGCACGCTGATCGAATACGGCTCCTCCAAGGAAATCATGGACCATCCCGCCCATCCCTACACCAAGCTTCTGATGGACTCCGTGCCCAGAGTGGGGGACAAGTGGGAACAGGATGTGGCCATGCCGGACATGGAGGAAAAGGAATATTCCCTCACCTGCTGCAAGTTTGCGCCCCGCTGCCCCTACGCCACGGCCGAATGTCTGAAGGATCGGCCGCCCATGCAGGAATTGGAGGGCGGGCGCAAGGTACTGTGCTATCATCCTTTGGTTTAATCAAATTCTCTTCGGAAGGCTGCTCTGTCGGGCGGCCTTCTTTTTCTTAATTGTATTATACATGCATTTTTGTGAAAAACATGCTATAATATTGCTATTCTATAGGAGAAAACACGCAAATATGAAAATTGAAGCAATGTGCCCTATGGAGACCGACCGCTGGGGCAGGGAGCTAGCCACCCA
>CACXHB010000153.1 GCA_902767315.1 uncultured Eubacteriales bacterium | reverse complement strand
TTTACTGGAGGTAAATCGAGAAATTTGCATGCCGCAGATGGCGGAAAAGACGTCGCCAGACGCGCCGCCGAATTGTGCGGTGCTGCCTTAGGGTTCCCGAAGCTGGCCGGGGGCGCAGTCATACTGGCGACGGAAGGCCTTCAGGAAGGAAGAATAGTCCGCGAAGCCCGCTTCCCGGGCGGCGGTCAGCACCGGCGCGCCTTCCCGGATACGGTCCGCGGCCCAGAGCAGCCGTTTTTGCACCACATAGCGATGCAGAGTACAGCCGGCGTGATTCTTAAAGGCGTGCATCAGTCGGGAAGGACTCACAAAGAAGCGGCCGGCCAGGGCGGAGACGGAGAGATCCGCGGAGAGATGCCCGTTGATATAAGCCAGAATTTCCTCGAAGAGGGGGTCTCTGCGAGGGGCTTCGGCGGGGATATCCGCGCCGGTGAGGCGGCGAAGCATGACGAGAAACTGAATCAGGTAGGTATCCGCCAACAGGCCCGCCCCGGGGCCGCCCTCCGCCGGGCAGCGTTCCAGGGCCAGGAGCAGATCCAGAAGCCGGCTGCGCTGAGCGTCCCCCGGGCGGAAATGGCGGCAGGCTTCGAAGACTTCCGCCGGGGCGGGCTCCCGCTGGCCGCGGAGGAAGCTATCGCTGATCCAGAGGATCATGCGCTCATATTTTTCCGTGGCCCGGAGGGTGGATTTATGCATCTGGCGGGCGGGAATGATCAGCAGATCGCCTTTTTCCAGGGCATAGATGCGCCCTTCCATGGTATAGGTGACGCCGCCGGAGAGGCAGAAGATCAGCTTATGAAACTCATGGTAATGGGTATCGAAATCCGCGTCCCGCTGATCCGTAGAATGAAACAGGCGATAGGGCTCATGAAGGTAGCCGCGATTGCCGGGAGTCTGCATAGCCGCCTCCTGAAAGCAGGTTGTGATGGGATTATTGTACCGCGGATTCGGAAATTTTGCAATGCCGGATGGACGGGGAAAACGAGGTATGCTATAATAGCAGGCGCGGCGGGGAGACCCGGGCAATGAGGCACGAAAGGGGAAAAATGAAGATGAAGCGCGGGATGATCGGCGGATTTCTGGCGCTGATTGGCAGCATCTGGACGCTGGCCATTGGATACATTGCGGGGAACAATCTGGTTTCGGGGTGGAGCACCCCTCCCGGACGGTTTCTGACCACGGTATTGGAAATGGGACTGACGTGGCTGTTTGGGATCGCCATTGCGCTCACGGTGCTGGGCATCGGGCTGATGGCGGTGGAACTTTTCCGGAAAGAGAAATGAAAAGGGAATATGCAGAAAAAGTCCTCCGCGGGAAAGCCAGGTGGTCGTAAAACAGTTTCAGTCCCGGCAGTCATGTCTGACGGGACTTTTCTTGCATATATTGAAGCTGTATGATATGATGAAACAGATCGATTGGTTTTGGCAGAGCTGGGGGTATCCCCTGGCTGAATGTCAAATAAGTTATTTCTACTATGACGGACTTGGTGCAGAAAAAGACCTGAAAAAGGCGTTGTATTGGACTCGCCGTGCTGTTGAGCATGGCGATAGAGATGGATAATTTGGCAATTGAGAAATGCAAAGAACCTGGAGCTGCAATGTAATTACTCATCGCAATAGAATGAACAGTTCGTCAAATACCAATTTGATAAACTGATAAGGGGCGCACATCTATACACCTTTGGGTGTACCGTGCGGACATCCCTTGCCTCTCCCTGTGGGAGAGGTGGCCGAGCGCAGCGAGGAGGGAGAGGGCAAACGATGACGATACCAAGAGACAACACCCAATTAGAAAATGCCCGGCGGCTTCGCAGGGAGATGACGCCCCACGAGCGTAAGCTCTGGTATCTTTTCCTCCGCAAATATCCAGTAAAAATTTACAAACAGCGGATTATCGGCAGATTCATTGTGGACTTTTACTGTGCTTCGGCCAGACTGGTCATTGAATTGGATGGCTCTCAACATTATGAACCGCAGGGGCTTGCTTATGATGCTGAACGTTCTCAATTCCTGACGTCTCTTGGGCTGGAGACTTTGCGATTTTCCAACCGGGATATCGACGGAGAGTTTCGTGGCGTGTGCACACAAATTGATCTTATCATTCGTAAAAGGCTGCAGGACCCTCTCAGTCACCTACGGTGACAGCTCTCCCAGAGGGAGAGCCAAGGGGTTGTATTCCATTGTACCCGAATTTTATGATGTGGCTGTTGGGCAGCTCTCCCAGAGGGAGAGCCAAGGGGCTGTATTCCATTGTACCCGAATTTTATGATGTGGCTGTTGGGCAGCTCCCCCAGAGGGAGAGCCAAGGGGTTGCATTCCATTGTACCCGAATTTTATGATGTGGCTGTTGGGCAGCTCCCCCAGAGGGAGAGCCACGGGGCTGCATTCCATTGTCCCCGAATGGCTGTTGGGCAGCTCTCCCAGAGGGAGAGCCAAGGGGCTGCACCCCGTTACATAGCATGTTGGCATGAGAAATGGAGCGTATCTGTATCGATACGCTCCATTCACTGTTTTACGACCACCCCGCAAAAAGACTGCGGAGGACTTTTTGCGAGCATTTACGGCGATTTTCGGCACTGACGGCAGCGGGCGCAATCGCCGCAGCAGCCGGTTTTCCGGCGGCGGAACAGGTGGATAAGGGCCGCCGCAAGGGAGGCGCCCACTGCCAGCAGGATGACGATATCCAGAGGTTTCACGGAAGGAAGCGCCTCCTTTCGACAGGCTGATTCAGTGGATGGAGGGGGGTTCGCGGGCCGCGCTGCGGAAGAACACCGGATATGCCGCGGCGGCAACTGGGCAAGGGGTTTCCGCATGGCGGGGCGGCGTATGGAACGACAGGGCCGCGCCATGAGGGGTTGAAGCGGAAAAGCCGCGTCAGAACAGCAGGATCAGGCGATATACCGCGGCGGCCACCAGCCAGGCCACGCCGCACTGCATCAGCACCACGCCCAGGGTTTTCAGGCCGCTGCCCAGCTCCCGGCGGATGGTGGCCACGGCGGCCATGCAGGGGGTATACAGCAGGGTGAACAGCAGAAAGCTCACGGCGGAGCCGGTGGTGAACATGGCCGTAAGGCGGGGGGCCAGGTCGGCGACGCTGGTGCCGGTGAGCACGGCCATGGTGCTGACCACGGCCTCCTTTGCGGTAAAGCCGGTGATCAGCGCCGTGGCGACGCGCCAGTCGCCGAAGCCCAGGGGCCGGAAGATGGGGGCGATCCACTGGCCGATGAGGGCCAGCAGGCTATCGGCACTGTCGGAGACCACGTTAAGCCGGGTATCGAAGGTTTGCAAAAACCAGATGAGCACCGTGGCCACGAAGATGACGGTGAAGGCCCGGGTGAGGAAATCCTTGGCCTTTTCCCACAGAAGCTGCAATACGTTCCGGGGGGAGGGGAAGCGGTAATTGGGCAATTCCATGACGAAGGGCACCGGCTGGCCCCGGAAGGCGGTTTTGCCCAGGAGGGCCGCCATGCACACCCCCAGCAGGATGCCGGCGGCGTAGAGGCAGATCATCACCGGCGCGGCGTGGCCGGCGAAGAAGGCGGCGGCAAACACCGAATAGATGGGGATCTTGGCCGAGCAGCTCATGAAGGGGGTCAGCAGGATGGTCATTTTCCGATCCCGTTCCGAGGAGAGGGTGCGGGTGGCCATGACGGCGGGCACGGTGCAGCCAAAGCCCATGAGCATGGGCACGAAGCTGCGGCCGGAGAGGCCCACCTTACGCAGGGGTTTATCCATGATGAAGGCCACCCGGGCCATATAGCCGGTGTCTTCCAGGATGGACAGGAAGAAAAACAGCACCACGATAATGGGCAGGAAGGAAAGCACGCTGCCCACGCCGGCGAACACCCCGTCGATAAGCAGGGAATGCACCACGGGATTGAGGCCGTAGGCCGTCAGCGCGGAATCCACCAGGGAGGTGAGGGAATCCACCCCCAGGGCCACCAGATCCGAAAGGGAGCTGCCGATGACGTTGAAGGTGAGGAAGAAGACCGCCAGCATAATCAGCAAAAACACCGGCATGGCGGAATATTTGCCGGTGAGCACCCGATCCATCTTCAGGCTGCGGGTGCGGGCGCGGCTTTCGTGGGGCTTGACCACGGTGCGGGCCACGGCGGCTTCGATGAAGGTATAGCGCATATCCGCCAGGGCGGCGTTGCGATCCAGGCCGCTTTCGGATTCCATTTCCAGAATGGTATGTTCCAGGGTTTCGATTTCATTCTGGGTAAGCTGCAATTTTTGGGCCAGGGCGGGGTCGCCTTCGATGAGCTTGGTGGCGCAGAAGCGCCGGGAAACCCCCGCCAGGGCGGCGTGGTCTTCGATGAGATGCATCACCGAATGGATGCAGCGGTGCACGGGGCCTTCCGGGCAGAAATCCTGCACGGAGGGAATCTCCTTTTTCCGGGCGGTTTCCACGCAGCGGTCCACCAGTTCCCCCAGGCCCTCGCCCTTGACGGCGGAAATGGGCACCACGGGCACGCCCAGGGCTTCGGACAGGCCCTGGATGTCGATGGAGCCGCCGTTTTCCCGGACCTCGTCCATCATATTCAGGGCGATGACCATGGGCACCCGCAGGGACATCAGCTGCAAAGACAGATAGAGATTGCGCTCGATATTGGTGGCGTCCACGATATTGATGATGCCGTCGGGCTTCTGCTGCAGCAGGAAATCTCGGGTGACGATTTCTTCACTGGTATAGGGGCGCAGGGAATAGATGCCTGGCAGATCCACCAGCTGGCAGTCCTTTACGCCCCGGATGGCGCCGGTTTTCTGGTCCACGGTGACCCCGGGGAAATTGCCCACGTGCTGATTGGAGCCGGTGAGGGCGTTGAAGAGGGTGGTTTTACCGCAATTCTGGTTGCCCGCCAACGCGAAAATCATACCGGCTTCACCTCGATCCATTGGGCCTCGTCCAGGCGCAGGGTCAGTTCGTAGCCCCGCAGGCGGATCTCGATGGGATCGCCCATGGGCGCGGTTTTAATCAGGGTTACCTCCGTGCGGGGAATCAGCCCCATATCCAGGAACCGCAGGCGCAGTTCCCCCTGGCCGCCTACCGCCGTAATCACGGCGGACTGCCCGACCTTCATTTCCTTCAGGGTCATCCGGCGGACCTCCCTTGCTTTTGTTTTTAATCGGAACAATGTTAGCATATGCTAACTATATTGTCAAGGGAAATTCATGGGTTTGGGCAAAAAAAACCGCGGCCCGGGATGGAGCGCGGCGGGGGGTTATCGGGTCAGCGCAATCAGATCGGCGGAATCATAGCGATGGGAGCCGGGCAGGCGCTTTTTATATTGCCAGCAGGCGATGGCC
>CACXHB010000152.1 GCA_902767315.1 uncultured Eubacteriales bacterium | reverse complement strand
GTTCCACACAATCTTTCTTGTACTCGTAGCTGTATTTCATATAAATACCCCCAATACTGACTGTCCAGTATTGGGGGTACATATCACTGGAAGGAGACGACCGCGGCGTTTTTTGTTTATTTTTGCGGGGGCGTGATTTTCAGAATTCTGTCGCAGCCCGTCAGCGTGCTGGCCCGGTGGGAGATCAGCATCAGCGTTTTGCCCGCGTAGGCCGTCTGCAGGGTATGCAGCAGTTCCTTTTCATGCAGCGCGTCCAGGGCGCTGGAGGGCTCGTCCATCAGGCACACGTCGGGATTGCGCAGGAGGATGCGGGCGATGCCGATTCGCTGGCGTTCGCCCCCCGAAAGCCGGGCGCTCATCTGGCCCATGTCCGTCTGATAGCCCTCCGGCAGGGTGTCGATGAATTCGGCCACGCCGGACTTTTCCGCCGCGGCGCGAATTTCGTCCATGGTGGCTTCCGGCCTGGACAGGGCGATATTTTCGGCGATGGTCGCGTTGAACAGGTAGGTATCCTGTTCCAGGAAGGTGATGCGCCGGTGGAGTTCCGCGAAGCTGATCTGCTCCAGAGGCACGCCGTTGATGTAAATCCCGCCGCTGGAGGGGGCGTAGAACCGCAGCAGCAGCCGCAGTATCGTGGACTTGCCCACGCCGGATTCCCCGGCGATGCCGATACGGTCGCCTTTGTGAATCACGTAGCTGAAATGCTCCAGAATCTGCCGGTCCGTATGGGGATAAGCGAAGGAAACGTCCCGGAATTCGATGGTTTCGATTTCACCGCAGGGGGTGGAGTGAGCGGGTTCCTCCGTTTCAGGCAGCGCGTCCTCGATTTTGAAAATGCGCTCCGCCGCGGCGTAGGCCTCCAGCAGGCTTGTGACCACGAAGGTCAGGTTGAAGGTGGAGGACAGGGAGGCGGTGGCCGCAAAGGAGACGGCTACGGTGCCCACAGGATCGTCGGCGCCCCGGGAGGCCAGCACCCCGGCGCACACGAGGATCAGAATCCGCGCCAGGGACACGAAGAAGCTGGGCAGGGAGGCGATGGTCTGGCGATGGAGGGTCAGCCCCAGGGCCGCCCGGTTCACCTGCCGGTTCGCTTCGGCCACTTCCTGCATTTTGCGCGGGCCCGCGCCGAAGATCTGGATGTCCCGAATGCTGTAGACGCTTTCCAGAATCTTGGATTTCAGCGTGCCCAGCCGTTCCCGGTAGCGCATGCCGATGCCCCGGCCCGCCTTCAGGGCGATGAGGGGCAGCACGATGCTGATGAGAATATAGATGGGAATCAGCACCCAGGCGTACAGCGGACTGACGCGCCAGGCCAGCACAACGGTGGTTACCGGCAGCAGGATCACCGTGAACATGGGCCCGATGGTATGGGCGAAGAAAAATTCCAACGTCTCGATATCAGACACGGCCACATTCATCACGTCGCCGGTTTCCCGGCCGATGAGATAGGCGGGAGAGACCCGGTCGATGGCGTCGAAGAGATGCACCCGCATTTTGGCCAGAATGCCGTAAGCACCCTGATGGGAAAACACGCCTTCCAGATAGCGGCACAGGGAGATCAGGGCGGCGCAAAGCACCGTCAGTGCCGCGTAGATGACGGTTCCCCGACAATAGCCTGCCGCGGCCAGCAGCCACAGGGCGCCGAAGCCCATCAGCCCCATGTGCGCCAGTGCGCCGAAAATGCTGGCCAGGGTGGAAATTACGATATACTTTCGAATGGGCCGGCCAATGGCCAGCAGCCGGCAGTTCATTTCCAGGATTGAATAACTGAATTTCCGTTTCATTCCGTCACCGCCTCCATCGCCTGCTGGCGCACCACCAGATCTCGATACAGTCCGTCCTGGGCCATCAGTTCCGTGTGGCTGCCCCGCTGGGCCACCTCGCCTTTTTGCAAAACGTAAATGCAGTCCGCGCCGCGCACCGTGGACATCCGGTGGGAAATGATAATCAGCGTCCGGGTGTGAGCCAGGCGGCCGATGGTTTCCCAGATTTCCTTTTCGCTTTCCGGGTCCACGCTGGAAGTGGCTTCGTCAAAAATCATATATTCCGCCCGAGACAGCAGCGCCCGGGCAATGCCGATTTTCTGGCGCTGGCCGCCGGAGAGGGAAGCTCCTGCGTTGCCCACGTCCGCGTCCAGCCCCCGGGGGAGCGCCCGCACGAATTTTTCCAGCCCGGCCTCGGCCAGCGCCTCCCACAGGGTGGCGTCGTCCGCCTGGGGGTCGGCCAGCAGCAGGTTTTCCCGGATGGTGCCGGAGAAGAGGTTCACCTGCTGGGGCACCATGGCGATATGCCGGCGCAGTTCTTCGGGCTTCAGGCTGCAATAGTCCTTGCCGTCCATGTAGATTTTTCCCGTGATGGGGTCGCAGAAGCGCATCAGCAGCGAGGCGGTGGTGGATTTTCCGCAGCCGGAAAGGCCCACCAGCGCCGCCACGGAGCCCCGGGGAATTTTCAAGGTGACATCCTGAAGGGCCCGGTCTCTGCCCTCGTAGCCGTAGGATACGTGCTCCATGCGAATGCCGTTGAAACGCTCCGGGTCGGCGGGCAGCGCCGGGTTCCAGGGGCGGGCGGTATCGATGGCCAGAATGTCCTCTACCTTTCCGGCGGCGGAGATTGCGGTCAGGGCGCTATGGGAAGCGCTCATGAGCTGCTTGGCGGAGGAAAAATAACTGTAGGCCAACATCAGCACGATCAACGCCTGAGAAATGGTAATATTGCCGCGCACCAGCCGGCTGGCGGAATCCGCCAGCGCGACCACCACTGCCCCGTAAATCAGCCCCTCCGTCAGGAGGAAGGAGGTGAAGTTGATCTTCATGAAGCGGTTGATGTTGCGGTTCAGTACGTCCGCCTTTTCCCCCAGGATGCGGGAATGTTCCCGATCCCGGTCGAAGAGCTTGAGGGTGGTCAGTCCCCGCAGGCCGTCCATATAATAGCCGGTCATGTCGTCCAGGGAACGCCAGTAGCCCTTGCGGATGAGTTCGATTTTTCGGCGGAAGACGTTGTTTAGGGGCAGCAGCACCAGCGAAACCGCCAGCAGCAACAGGGCGATGGGCGTTGAAATGCCCTTCAGATGGAAAAACAGATAGATCGGCGCCGCGACGCACTGAATCAGGCTGGGCAGATAGTTGCTGAAATAGGTCTGCATCTGCTCCACCGCGTCGACGGAAGCGGTGATGGCGGAGACGGGGCCGATTTTCTCAATGCCCCCCGCGTCCAGTTCCAGCACCTTGGTAAAGATCTGCCGGCGCATGCGATCCCGGGCCAGGGCCGCCGTTTTATATTCCAGCAGGCCCTTGACCAATTGCGCCGCGAAGGTAAACACGGCGACAATCAGCGCGGCGCTGACGGCCCGGCCCACGTTCCCCAGCATTTCCTGGGGCCGGAACAGGTCCCCCAGAAAGCCGCCGACGATTTCGGCCAGCGCCGTGGTGCCCACCAGCGTCAGAAAACTCACCGCCGCAATGGCGAGAATCCAACGCCAGAGCCCCCGCGCGAGACGCAGAAGGGTTTTGTTCATTAAAAGCATGGCTGATTTCTCCTCGCTGTTTTTTCTTCTGTGCAGTCGCCCTATAGGAGCAATTCAGAATGGGAAAAACTGACTTGCAATTCGTTCTATTTCAGTATAGAAGAAAGATTGCAAAAAGTCAATAAGCGAGGATGCAGCACATATGTAAATCATTTGAGACTGAACATAGATAGAATGGGTGAAAATACAAAAGTTTATGTGGTGAAACTTTTGCGGGGTTCCTGCAAAACGGGCATTTTCAGCGGGAGGACGGGCTTTGCGCTTCCAGATAACGGTCGTCCAGCTCCCGGCGGTTTTTGAACACCACGGCGCAGATGAACGCGCAGCAGACGACCCAGGTAATGGGTTCGCAGACGCAGACGGCCACATAGCCGGAAACGGGCACGATCCACAGGGCGAAGATGATTTTGCCGATCATTTCAATGGAGCTGCACAGAAGAGGCGAGATGCGATGGCGAATGCCCTGAAGCATACTGCGCAGGGTGATGAGAACGGCCATGGGCGGAATCATGGGGATGTTGATATGCAGATATTGCGTCGCCGCGGAAAGCACCACCGGATCTCCGCTGCCGGTAATCAGTTCCACGGCGGAGCGACCCAGGGTGAAGGTCAGCGCCATGGCAATTCCCCACCAGACGCTGTAAATCAGCAGCGCCATCTTCAGGCCCTGGGTGATGCGCGTGCGCTTTCCCGCGCCGAAATTCTGGCTGGAATAGGTGGCCATGGCCGTGCCCAGCGCCGAACCGGGGGTATAGATCAGTTCCGCCAGGCGGCGGGCGGCCACCTGCGCGGCGATATAGGCGTTGCCCAGGCGATTGATGCTGCCCTGGAGAATCACGTCGCCGATGTTGTAAATGGAAATCATCAGGGCCATGCTCAGGCCGGTGGCAAACATATCCCCCGCAAAGCCCCTGGGGGCTTTCAGGTCTTCCCGGCCAAAGCGCAGCTCGGGATAATTTCGACCAATATAGATCAGGTCCCCCACGGCGCTGACGCCCTGGGCCAGGATGGTGGCGATGGCCGCGCCGCCCACGCCCATATGCAGCGGCCCCAGAAACAGCACGTCCAGCGCGATGTTCAGGGCGCTGCTGATCAGAAGCAGAATCAGCGGCGTGCGGCTGTTGCCCACCGCCTGCAGCAGGGCGGCTTCCAGATTATAGGCCATGGTGAGGGGGATGCCGATGAGGATTACCGAAAGATAATCCATCGCGCCGGAGAACACATCCTGCGGCGGCTGGAGAGCCCGCAGCAGGGGATAGCGCGTGAAAAAGGAGCAAGCCGTCAGCACCAGCGCGAAGGCCCCGGACAGCAGGGTCATCCAGGCCACCGACTGCTTCAGCCGCGCCGGGTCCTTGGCCCCGAAGGCCTGACTTACCGGCAGCGCCAGTCCGTTGTTCATGCCGAAGGCCAGGTTGGTAATCAGGCTGTACAGGGCGGCGGTGGCGCCGATCTGCGCCAGGGCGGCGTCGCCCAGCATATGGCCCGCAATGGCCGTATCGGCGACGTTATACACCTGCTGAAGCAGATTGCCCAGAAACAGCGGCGTTGCAAAACGCAGCAGCAATTTGAAGGGATTGCCCGCGGTCATGTCCAGCATTCGCCCCATCTTTTTCGACATCCCAGTCCCTCCCTGTTTTCTTCGCCGGCGTATCTTCCGATGAATTATTATAATTCGATCCGGGGCTTGATGCTTTTACGAAAGCGGCGTATACTGACATAAAAGCGACTTTTGGAGGCGAAGCCATGATCCGCACCCGATCCTACATTCCCATGAATCAGAACCGGCAGGAGCTCACTGAAAAGGGGCTGGAGCTGTTCGGCTGCGCCGTGAACGACGACGACGTGCACCGGTATATATCCGACCTGATTCCCCTCCACTGGCACCGGGAACTGGAGGTTTTTCGGATGATTTCCGGCGCGGTGCGCATGGACGTGGGCGACCGGTCGCAGGTATTGCACGCGGGGGAGGGCTGCCTGATTAACAGCGGCGTGCTGCATTCCTTTACCGCGCAGACGGCGGGGGAGTGCCATTTTCGCTCCTTTGTCTTCGACGCGGCCATTCTGGCCGGGGCCCCCGACAGCGTGTTTGACACCCGATACGTCCGGCCTTTTCTGGCGGAGGGCGCGCCCTATGTGGCGTTTTCCGGGGAAGACGAGGCCTTTTCCGGGGCGTTTAACCGGGCCTTTTCCGCCTGCAAAATCGAGAAAACCGGCTATGAATTCGCCGTGCGGGACGCGCTTTCCCAGATACTGCTTCTGGCCGGGGGGAAAACGGCCGAGACGGTTCCCGCCGCCCCCGCCGCGCAGCAGGAGGAGCGCATGAAGGCCCTGCTGGCCTGGATCGACGGGCATTTGGAAAGCGAAATAACCATGGCGGAACTGGCCCGGGCGGCCCATGTCTGCCCGCGGGTCTGCCAGCGGCTGTTCCAGCGGTATCTGCATTGCCGGCCCATGGAATATTGCATGCACCGGCGCATCATGGCGGCCGCATGGATGCTTTCCGCCACCGACGAGACGATTACCAACATCGCCGTCCGATATGCCTTTGCCAACCCCAGCCACTTTTCGCGGCAGTTCCGCCGGGCGACGGGCTGCACCCCCAGCGAATACCGCCAAAGGGCCCGCCGGACATAAGGACGAATTTCAAATTTTTTCCGATATATTGCAATGCGGCAAATCAAAAAGAACAAGAGGAGGACACGCGTATGATCATTCGGAATGAAGAAGCAAAGGACTTCCGCGCAGTGGAAGAATTGACGAAACTGGCCTTCTGGAACGTGAGCATGCCAGGCTGCAGCGAACATTATCTGGCGCATGTGCTGCGGTCGCATGCCGATTTTATTCCGGAGATGGATTTCGTCGCAGAGGAGGACGGAAAGATCATCGGGAATATCATGTACACCAGGAGCCGGCTGATTGACGCGGAGGGGCGGGAAAAGATCGTGCTGACCTTCGGCCCCCTGAGCATCCACCCGGAATATCAGCGCAAAGGATACGGGAAGAAGCTGCAGCTTTATTCCTTCCAACGGGCAAGACAGCTGGGCTATGACGCGATCGTGATCTTCGGGAATCCGGAAAATTACGTCAGCACCGGATTTAGAAGCTGCAAGCACTACCAGGTCGGCATCGAAGGCGTTTACCCCGTGGCGCTGCTGGTGAAGGAGCTGGAGGAAGGCGCGCTTCAGGGCGGGAGCTGGAATTATGTGGAAAGTCCGGCCTATGAAATTGACGCCGCGGAAGCCGAGGCGTTCGACCGGGACTTTGCGCCCATGGAGAAAGCCTATCGTCCCAGTCAGGAGCTTTTTTATATTTACAGCAGGTCTGCGGTGGTACGATGAAATCAAAAAAGTTCCGAACATCCTTACGGATATTCGGAACTTTGTGGTCTGGGTGAGAGGATTCGAACCTCCGGCCTCTTGAACCCCATTCAAGCACGCTACCAAACTGCGCTACACCCAGGCGTTGTCAACGAAAGATATTATACCACGCAGGAAAGGGTTTGTCAATGGGGAAAGATACAAAAATATGGAACGCCGGGCGGTTCAGTGGGCGGAATAGACGAATTCCAGGAAGGCCTGGCGATTGGCGGCGAAATCCACCTCCGTCAGGGCGCTGCCGGTATCGGTAAAGGTGCCGTCCGCGGGTAGGCGCAAAGATTCCGCCTTGCCCTGGGCCAGAATCTTCAGCCCCAGGGAGCCCGCCTCCAGCGGGTTCAGGTTGGTATCCACCTGTGTCCAGGCGATTTTGCCCAAGCGATAGAGCAGCCAGGGCTTCCAGGCGTTCTGCTTCAGGGCCGTCAGGCTGGCGCTTACCAGTTTGCGCTGACGATGGGTGCGGCCGAAATCAGAATCGATTTTGCGGATGCGGGCGTACACCAGCGCCTGATACCCGTCCAGATGCACGGGGGCATAGCCGTCCGCGTCCGCAGCGGAAAAATTCGCCTGCACCTTGGGAAAATCGGAAAGGTTATAGCCCTTGGCGGTGAGGCGGGGCAGGGAAATATCGTAAATGCGATTGATTTCATCCTGCTCCTTTTGCGTCAGGGAAAGATCCACGCCCCCCAGGGCGTTGATGAGATCCGCCAGGGTGGCGAAATCCACCACCACATACCGGGTGAGATTCAGCCCGAAATTCTGGTTCAGGGTGCGCATGGTCAGCTCCGCTCCGCCGTAATTGTAGGCGGCGTTGATTTTACCCATGCCGTGGCCGGGAATTTCCACCATGGTATCCCGCAGCACCGAGGTGAGGCAGAAGGTCTGGTAGCCCACGGAGGCGATGAGCAGGGTGTCCGAACGGCGGGTGCCCTGGCTTACGTTGTCCACGCCGAGAATCAGCAGGTTGAACACGCCGGTATCCAGATCCGTGGCGGGGGAGACGTCTTCCCCCCGTTCCGTGAGAAACAGGCCCACCGGCAGTGCGTAGAGAATCAGCCCCGCCGCCAGCACCAGCAGGATCAGCCGCAGAATCAGCCGCCCGAAGAAGGCCGCCGGGCCCCTGCGCCGCCGCTTTTTGCGCTTTTTTTTGCTTTTTTCCTCATAAATCAAGTGGGTATTTCGCTCGCTTTCGTTGATTTCATTGCAAAAGGGCCTTCGCGCCGTCGGTCAGGACGGTTTCTCCCTGCCGGGTATGCCAGACGACCTCCACCCCCGCCCGGGCCGCCAGCGCCTGCCCCTGAGGAAGATCCATCAGGAAAAGGCAGGTGGAAAGCAGGTCCCCCAGAGCGGCGTCTTCCGCCAGCACGGTGACGTGATCGAATTGAGAATCCGCCGGATAGCCGGTTCGGGTATCGATGATATGGTGATAGCGGGAGCCTTCCCATTCCCGATAGCGCTGATAATCGCCGCTGGAGGCAAGGCTGAGATGGGAAACCGCCAGAACCGCCAGATAATCCGGGTCGGAACCGCTGGCCACGCCCACGGTATAGGGGGCGGCGCGGCGGCCGCAGAGGACGTTGCCCCCCGCGTCGATGAGATAATCGGAAATGCCCGCCTGTTCCAGGGCCTGCCCCAGAAGGCGGCAGGCGTAGCCCTTGGCCACGGCCCCCAGATCCAGCGACATGCCCGCCTGCGTCAGCCGTACCCGGCCGCGGGTTTCGTCGAATTCCACATGCTCCCAGCCGCCCAGAGCGCCGGCCTGTTTCAGGGCTTCCGGGTCGGGAAAGGGCCCGCCCTCCCGGAAGGCATGCCACAGATCGAACAGCGCGCCCCGGGTGACGTCCACGGCGGGATATTCGGCGTACCAATCCCGGCAGAGGAGCAACAGCTCCATCAGCTCCGGCTCCACCTTCGTCCAGGCCCCCTGAGCGTGGTTCAGGGCGTAGAGCCCTGAAATGCCGGGGGAATCTGTATACCGGTCGAAGGCCGCGTCCAGCCGGGCCAGCAGCGGTTGGGTGATTTTTTCCGCCTGGGACTGGCGGCCGGAGGCCTGCAGGCGAACCAGAGTGTCGAAATAACTCCAGCAGGCCGCCTCCGGCTGGGGGGCGGTTTTGCAGCCGGTCAGGAGCAGCATCAGGGCGCACAGCAGCGCCAGAAGTTGTTTTTTCATGAAAACAGGCGCTCCTTTCCTGGAATTCCATTTCCAGTATAACACATTGTTGGAAATATACAATTGAAATCTTTCCGATTCTGCGGTAAAATGGGGGAGGGAGGATTTCTGCCATGAAAAAAGCCGACGTTCTGCTGGTTGGGGTGCTGTTGATTGCTGCTGCGGCGCTGTATCTGGCCGCGCCCCGCCGGCCTGCCGCCCGGGTGGCGGTGTATCACGGGGGAAATCTGGTATGGACCTGTCCCGCAGCGGAGGAAGGGGAATGCACCGTCTCCGGGGTGCGGGTGGTGGTTTCCGGCGGAGAGGCCTATGTGGCCCAATCTCCCTGCCCCGACGGATGCTGCATGGCGGCGGGACGTATTTCCGCCCAGGGCCGCAGCATCGTATGCCTGCCTATGGAAGTCAGCGTGGTGCTGGAAGGGCCCGGGCAGCTGGACGCGGTGGTGTATTGATGAAGGGAAATCTGACACGGGCGGGGCTGCTCACGGCGGTGGGCCTGATTGCGGCGTGGCTGGAGAGCCTGATCCTGCCGCCCATGCCGGTGCCCGGCGCGAAGGTGGGGCTGGCCAACGTGGCCACGCTGGCGGCGCTGTATCTCATGGGGCCGGGGCCCGCGGCGATGGTGACCGTCGCCCGGGTGCTATTGGCCAACGCGCTGTTTGGTTCCCTGGCTTCCTGCGTGTACGCACTGGCCGGGGGCGTCTGCGCCTGGGGCGCAATGGCGCTTTTGAAACGCGTGGAAAGGTTTTCGCCGGTGGGTGTTTCCGCGGCGGGAGGCTGCGCGCACAACCTGGCGCAGCTGGCCATGGCGGCGATTTTGGCCCGCACGCCGGGACTGGCGGGGTATCTGCCGGTATTGATGGCCGCGGGAACGCTGGCCGGAGCGGTGACGGGCATTGCCTTTCGGCCGCTGGCGCGGATTCTTGGGAAAAAGCAAAATTCATAAAAATTGGACGGCGGGCGACGCTGTCAGAGGTGCAAGATGTTAAAGGGGTATCTGATCGTAGACAAGGCCGTGCTGCCGGATTTTTTCTCCAAGGTGGTGGAAGCCCGGCAGCTGCTGGAAAGCGGAAAATTCGGCCAGGTGAGCGAAGCGGTGAAGGAAGTGGGCATTTCCAGAAGCACGTATTACAAATATAAGGACCACATTCTGGAGCCGACGGATCTGACCGTGGGGCGCAAGGCCGTGTTGTCCATGCTGCTCAGCCACGAGGCCGGGGCGCTTTCCAAGGTATTGGGCACCATTTCCGGCTTTGGAGCCAGCGTATTGACCATTACCCAGTCGCTGCCCATCAACGGCAAGGCTTCGGTAACGGTGTCGCTGGATCTGCAGAACGTTACAGAAGGCATTGAGGCGGTCATCGCCGCCCTTTCCCGGCAGAAGGACGCCGAGGCCGTGCGCCTGGTGGCCGTGGAATAATCAATCAGAAAATTGCGGAGGAAACATATGAAAATTAAGGTGACCGTAGACAGCACCAACGACCTCAGCCCGGAATTGATGGAAAAATACGACATTACCGCCATTCCCCTGACCGTAAATATGGGGGGCAGGCAGTATAAGGATCTGGTGGACGTTACCCCCGACGACATCTATCGCCACGTGGACGCGGGCGGCGATCTGCCCAAGACCAGCGCCATCAACGCGGACGAATACCGCGCCCGGTTCGAGGAGCTTCTGAAGGATTACGACGCGGTGATTCACATTAACATTTCCAGCGAAATGAGTGCCTGCCATCAGAACGCCCGTCTGGCGGCGGAGGGACTGCCGGTGTATCCCATCGATTCCCGCAACCTGTCCTCCGGTTCCGGCCATTTGGCGCTGATCGCCTGCGAAAAGGCGGCGGAGGGCATGGACGCGGCGGCAATCGCCGATTACCTCAACAACAACGCCGCGCCCCGGCTGGACGTGAGCTTTCTGCTCAGCCGGCTGGATTACATGCACAAGGGCGGCCGCTGCTCTGCCGTGACGCTGCTGGGGGCCAACGTTTTGCGGCTGCGCCCCTGCATCGAGGTGCGGGATGGCAAAATGGGCGTGGGCAAAAAGTACCGCGGCCCCTTCGCCCGCTGCCTGGAGCAGTATGTAAAGGACCGGCTCGCCGGCGCGGAGGACATCGATCCCCACAGGATCTTCATCACCCATTCCGGGGTGGATCCGCAGCTGGTGGAAACCGTGCGCAAGGCCATCGGCCAGTGCCAGAATTTTGAAGAGGTGCTGGAAACCCGGGCCGGCTGCACCGTATCCAGCCATTGCGGCGACGGATGCCTGGGCATTCTGTATCTGCACAAGGAAAAATAATTTGGCATATTCTGGCCGCCTGAATCTGAAAGGATTCCGGCGGTCAGCTTGTCAAAAAAGATTTTGCCAAGCTGGTGGACGGGGGAGCAAGCTCCCCCGCCAGGTGCCGCGTCTCAAATCTTCGGTTTGAGCCGTCGGCAGTTTCGCCTTCGGC
>CACXHB010000151.1 GCA_902767315.1 uncultured Eubacteriales bacterium | reverse complement strand
GTACAATACGCAGCCGGAGCTGGGGGCGCTGAGCAACATTCTGCCCTCCGGCGGGCTGTGTTTCTGCCCGGCAGAAACGGATATGTCCATCCGTCCCGGCTGGTTCTGGCATGAGGAGGAACAGCCCCATTCCCTGGAGCGGCTTCTTCATACCTATATCACCTCCGTGGGCGGCAATAGCGGGCTGAATTTGAACCTGCCCCCCAACCGGGAAGGCTGCATCGACGAAAAGGATGTGGCGCGCATGGCGGAACTGGGCCGGGCCATCGAAAGGCTCTTTGCCCGGGAAGCCCCGGCGCGGCTGACCCAGACCGGCCCTGCCCATCGGCCGGTGTATGAACTGGATTTTGGCGGAGAGGTCTCCCTGGGCTGTCTGCTTTTGCAGGAGGAAATTTCCCAGGGCCAGCGGGTGGAAAGCTTCCTGGTGGATCGCCTGCGCCCGGACGGCCAGTGGGAAAATGTCTATCAGGGAACCACCATCGGCAACCGGCGCATGGCCCTTCTGAAGGGAATGGCCCAAAAGCTGCGCTTGCAAATCACCTTCGCCCGGGACGCTGTAAACATGAAGACCATTCGATTGTTTGAAGGAGAATAAACATGGAACTGATACAGGCGATTCTGAACCGGCATAGCTATCGGGGGATGTATCTGCCCGACCCGGTGCCCCGGGAGCATCTGCAAAAGATTCTGGAGGCCGGCCTGGCCGCGCCCTCGGGCTGCAATCTGCAAAGCGTGCATCTGGTGGCGGTGGAAGATCCGGCGCTGATGGGGGAAATCGGCGGCATGCTGCATAAGCCGGGCTTTGCCTCCGCCCCGGCGGCGGTGGTGGTGTTCAGCAAGCTGAAATACGCCGCCGACGGCCACGAATACCGCGCCCAGGATTACGCCGCGGCCATTGAAAATATGCTTCTGACCATTACGGATTTGGGATACGCCTCCTGTTGGGTGGAGGGCTACGTGCGGTTTTATGAGAACATCGCCGAAAAGCTCGCCCGGGCGCTGAAGGCCCCGCAGGATTGGCATGCCGTGGCGTATCTCCCCGTGGGCAGGCCCGCCCAGCCGGTGCAGCCCACGGCCAAAGCGCCCTTTGAAGAACGGGCGGGATTCAACGCGTTTTAAAGGAGGATGACAGATGAAATATCGTAAACTGGGCCGAACCGGCATGACCGTCAGTGAAATTTCCCTGGGCTGCGAACATTTGCAGGGCAAAAGCTATGAAACGGTGAAATCCGTGATCGACCGGGCCCGCATGGCCGGCGTGAACTTTCTGGACGTATTCATGAGCGAGCCGCAGGTGCGCACGGACATCGGCCGCGCCCTGGCGGGAAAGCGCCAGAGTGTGATGATTCAGGGGCACATCGGCGCCTGCTGGGTCAACGGCCAGTATCAGGTGAGCCGGGATCTGGAAAAGTGCAAATTCTTTTTCGAGGATCTGCTGACCCGGTTGCAGACGGATTACATCGATGTGGGCATGATCCATTTTCTGGATAAGCCGGAGGAATGGGACGCTTTTGTGCACAGCGAAACCATGGAATATGTGCGCCAGCTGCGCGCGTCTATGAAGATTCGCGCCGTGGGCCTCAGCTGTCATGACCCGATCACGGCGAAAAAGGCCGTGGATAGCGGGCTCATCAACGTATTGATGTTCTCCATCAATCCCGCTTATGATCTGATGCCCAAGGAGCATTCCCTCATCGACATGTTTGAAGGCAAGGCGCTGGATTTCTCCGCCTGCACCCCGGAGCCCGCCCGGGCGGAGCTGTATCGGGCCTGCGAGGAAAAGGGCGTGGCCATTACGGTGATGAAATCTCTGGCGGCGGGCACCCTGCTCAGCCGGGAACGCTCTCCTCTGGGGGTAGAAATGACCGTGGGCCAGTGCCTGCGCTATGCCCTGACCCGCCCGGCGGTGGACGCCGTAATGCTGGGCATGCAGACCCCCGAAGAGGTGGACCAGGCCGTGCAATATTTTGATCTGCCGGAAGAAGCCACGGATTACGCCGCCGCCCTGGCCGGGGTGCGGATGTTCGCCGACGGCCGGTGCATGTATTGCAATCACTGCCTGCCCTGTCCCGCGGGCATCGATATTGCCGCAGTGAATAAATATCTGGATCTGGTGCAGCTGGACGGCAAGGCCCCTGAAAGCGTGGCCGGGCATTATCTGTCCATGAAGGCCACCGGCGGGGATTGTATTGCCTGCGGCGCCTGCGAAAAGCGATGTCCCTTTGGCGTGCAGACGGTAAAACGCATGGCCCGGGCCAGGGAGGTCTTCGGTGCTTAATATTCTCCTGCCCATTGAAACGCCGGAGCTTCTGCTGCGCAAATTTCGCCCGGAGGATGGGGAAGGGCTGTACGCCTATCTCAGCGATCCGGAGACCGTGCGGTTCGAACCCTATGGCCCCCTGACCCGGGAACAGGCCTGCGCCGAGGCCCAGGCCCGGGCCCAGGCCCGCTGCTTCGTGGCGGTGGAACGTGCCGGCGTGCTGATCGGTCATCTGTATTTCGCCGTAAAGGGCGATTGCGCGGAACTGGGATACGTGTTTTCCCCGGCCTATCAGGGCCACGGCTACGCCACACAGGCGGCCCGGGCGCTGATGAACGCAGCCTTTTCTGCGGGATTGCGGCGGGTTACCGCGGAATGCGCCCTGGAAAATCCTCGCTCCTGGCGTCTGCTGGAACGGCTGGGCATGCGGCGCGTTTCCGAAACGCCCCATAGCGTCTGTTTCAAACAGGACGCGTCGGGCAACGATCTGTGGTGGACGCGCCTGGAATACGAAATCCGCCGGGAAGTATGAGAAAAAATCGGGAAGGAGCATTTCTGTAAATGCTGAAATTATATACCCCGAAATTCGAAGACCTGTGGTTTCGTCAGCAGCTCATGATCGATGAAGCGACGATGTCCTATAACCATGCCTGGGGCGGGACGATTGACTTCCCGGAAAGCAGCTGGCAGGGCTGGTACGATTTCTGGATCGAAAATCCGGAAGGCAAGCGGTTTTATCGATATTTGCAAAAGGAGAACGGCGAATTCGTGGGCGAAATCGCCTATCATTATGATGGCAAAACGTACAACGGGTACATGGCGGACGTGATCGTTTTTGCGAAATATCGGGGAAGCGGATATGGAAAAGAGGGCCTGCGTCTGCTTTGCGAGGCGGCGAAGGCCAATGGAATTGAATTTTTATACGACGATATTGCCTGGGATAATCCGGCCGTCGGCCTGTTTTTGAAGATGGGCTTCGTGGAAGTGGATCGAACAGAGGAGATCGTTCTCCTGAAGAAAGTCCTGGTCTGACAACCCCCTGCATCCCTGTCGCGCCTTCGGCAGGGATGCGTTTTATCGGGAAATTGCGCTTTCCCCGGGCCTTCCGGCGGAAGCGGGCATCTCCTTCAGAAAATCGCTGCGGGCGTAAAGGGGCGGGTTCAGGGCGTAACCCTTGCGCTTCAATACGCGAAACTTGAAGTCCAACAGCTCCGGCGGCACCCGAAGCATCCGGGCCGCGTCGAAAAAGGAGCAATCCTCGTTCAGCAGTGACAGCACGTCCTCGTCGTCCATCAGAAATTCTGCCGCAAACAAATTGGCTTCGTATTCGTAAACGGAGGTCTGGTCAAAAGGCGCGAAATCATGGAAGGCCCGCATGTCCGTCAACTTCGAATGAAGGGCCGCGTGTCCCAATTCGTGGGCCAGAATGATGCGGCACACCTCCGGCGGCAAATCCCGATTGACGACGATCAGCGGAATCCGGGATTTTTTGATGAAAAAGCCCTTGCAGGCCCGTTCCTCTTCGCCCATGGGCAGATACAGCACCCGAACGCCCATGCACTGGCAAAGGCGCTCCGGCTCCCGTTCCCCATAACGCCGCTTCAGCGCCCCAACCTTTTCCGAAATGGTCTCTATGGTCATCTTTCGTCGCCTCCGCCCTTAAAAATTCCGGTCAACTTCATGCGTCGTCCTTTTTCGGTTCCTTCCCGCCAAACTTCTGCCGCGCCTCGTTTTTACAGGTGACATACGCGGTCATCAGCGCGTCGAAAAAAGCGTCCTTGGCCTCCTGATCCACATCACCCCCTGCCAGAAACGCCATGTTCCGGTCCAGCAGCTCCGCCATTTCCGCGGCCCCCCGGTCGCCAAAGGTCTCCCGCACTTCTTCGATTTTTTCCTCCCGAATCCGCCCCGCGTCGGGATCAGTGGCGTTGTCGTTGGTCAGGTATTCCACCGTAACCCCCAGGGCCTTGGCCAATTTGCGCAGGGTGTTCTTCCGGGGAATCGCCCGTCCCGCCTCGTAGGCGGAAATCGACCTGCTGCTGACCCCCACCGCCTCCGCCAGCTGTTCCTGATAGAGGTTGGTTTTGACGCGCAAAATCCGGATTTTCTCTCCCAATTTTTCCATGGAGCACCTCCGAAAGAAGTTTGTTTCTGAAAACTTCCGGTCTGCGCTGGACGAGTCTTCGAAGAATCTGGCAATATAGACCATGCAAACAGGAAGTATAACTTATTATAACTTCTGATATTGGAATTTGTCAAGAAGAAATTTGGAGCCTAGCACAGATTTTCGTGGACAAAAACGACCTCCCTCAGTGAAAAGAGAGGTCGCCTTTGACTACGGATTTAGTCGCCCAGCGCATGCGGCTTTTGCGGCAATATCCGCGCGTCATGATCCCGATGAAAGAGAATGTGGAGAAAAACTTTCCTTCAATCTTAGTAAATCTGCTCCAGAGAATCGTGTAGGAAGGCATGTCAAACAGATTGGTCACCTCAAATTTTCCGTATTCCAGAAGATGAAATTCAATGTTGTTGAAATCGACGATCCTCCGAACGGAAAGCTCCGAACGCAGAAATCACAAGCGTCATTACAAACAGAATACACAGCAGGCGTTTCACGCTTCGAATCCGCCTCTTTTTTCTATCTGGCTGTATTTCCCATTGTTCGGAAGGAGCGGCGGGAGATACGGCACGTTGGAAATTACTGCCATTGCTTATGCGCCCGTCAGGATTTTCCCATAGGCCGAAAGATCGGCCGCACCGTAGAGATCCGTATAATCCTTCCCCAGGAAACATCCGAAGGCGGTAATGGAGGAAAAGCCCAGGGAGCGATAGAAGGCCACGTCCTTTTGCATCACTTCCGCGTCCAATGCGAAGGGCTTCGGCGGATACTTCCATTTGGAAAACAGGGAATTATCCGTCCAGTAATCCAGCACCTTGGCGTTTTTTCGGCCGAAAACCTCCAGAAGCCTTTCCAGGGGCGCACGCTCGGCGACGTTTTCCGGGCAATCGGGGTCGTCGATGGGATGCTTCACGCTGCGCCGAATGGGCGCGTATTCCAGAAAAACCCCTTCCTCCGGGGCCACCTGTCTGGGAGCGTTCAGAGTATCCATGTAGGCCAGATAGGCCAGGCAGCCCTCCTGGTCGGCCCGGCGAATGCCGCGAAGCATGGCGTTTACCAGAAGCATCTGTTGATCCGAGGGCGTGAGCCGCCGGCAGCGGGCGCAGTGACAGCTGCAGCTGGTCACGTCGTCCAGCCAGAAATAATAGAGATGGTTCTCACTGGGCAGAAGCCGGGCGAGGCCCTCTGCACGCTGCATAAGCATGGCAAGCCCTTCGGCGTTGCTGGCGCAGATGTTGAAGCCCTCCCGGGAGCGCTCACCCTGGGCGTTTTCGCAGAACCATTCCGGATGCGCGTCAAACAGCGTTCTCGGCATCAGGTAAGACAGGGCGTGCAATTCGTATTCGATGCGGATTCCCATCTCGCGCGCCCGATTCAGCAGCGGCTGTAGACGCGGCAATTGATCCAGCAACCGCTGCAGGGATTCGTCCGCCGTCACGCCGCCGGTGGGATGCAGCCCCAAAACGTTCAGATTCAGTTCCTGGCAACGATTCAGCCAGACTTCGTCCAGTTCGTGAGGGTGAATGACAATTCCGCGTCGTTCTATCATAAAAAACTTCCCGCCCTGTTTGTGATATTTAACAACATTATACCATGCGGGTTCCGGCGTGCACAATACGTTTTTTGCCGATCCGCGTCTTTTTTCCGGAAGGAGTTCGCGGGAAAATGAAGAATACAGAATGAAGAATGGCGTGTGAAAAATGAAGTATGTGTTCGGCTTCGTCCGTCTGCTTGCCAGTACATTTCTGTTTTTGCTGTTCCTTTTGACGTTTTTGCACTGGTGCGGCTATGATTTTCGCGTGGAGTACAATCGCATGGAAATCGGCCTGAGAAGCAGCGACGGAAAATACAAAATTCTGGAGCTTTCCGACGAAAGCAATCGATATACGACCTTTGCAATCCTGCAATGCGATGAGGAAGGGGATCTGGACGACGAGCTGTTGTTTGTGACAGATCATTTCTGGCATGGCGAGGGGCTGGCCCAAGATTACGGCTGGCTGGGGCAGAGCCATGATTTCTATATCGACTCCATATTTTATGGGCGGCAGATATACGCCTTTGATGGCGAAACCTGGCGCGAAAAGGAGCGCTGATTCGGAAAAGCAAGTCATAACCACCCGTTCAACGGATGGTTATGACTTCTGCAGAACGCATCTAAACTGGAAAAGCACTGACAAGCGCGGATTGAATGTACGCTCTAATATTCTGAATTCCGTGAAGATTGCATTCTCTACTAGGATGAATTCTATTGCTTAGCAGTATCGCATATACCCCATGAACAATGTCAATCCATATAGCAGTTCCAGTAAAACCAAGATGTCGAAATAGACTGTTTTCATGCGGAACGGCTTGGCATTTTTGCCATCCATACCCACGTTCTTCATTCAACCCTTTTGTCAAATTTTGAAAAGACGATAAAATCAGTTTTTCATTCAGAACTTGTTTGCCGTTATAATTGCCTTTGTTCAGGATCATTTTGCAGAATTTTTCTATATCATATACATTTGAAAACACTCCTGCATGACCGGACACACCTCCCAATATTCGTGCATTTTCATCATGTACCACGCCGCATAGATATGCGTGTCTGCTGCTATCGTACTCTGTTGGGGCAATAGAATGATGTTGGATTGGATTAAATGATGTACTGGACATATCAAGCATATCCCAAATGTTCTTTGAAACATATTGATCGAGACTTTCGCCAGTTATCTTTTCCACCATATACCCCAGCAGTATAAAACCTCTGTTAGAATATGCTACCCTTGTCCCGGGATGAAAATCGAGTTCCTTATTACAAAGGCCGCGATATATTTCGTGACGATCCGTTCCATATTGTATTAGCCAGGTTCGCTCACTTAAGCCGCCAACATGTAAAAGAAGTTGGCCAATGGTGACTTTTTCAACGGCACATCCCATTATGTTTGCATCTATGTCTCCCAATGGCGTAACAAAATCTATTCTTTTTTCATCGATAAGCTTTAGAATCGCAGGCCATGTACATATCACTTTTGTTAACGAAGCCAAATCGAAAATAGTGTTCTCGCTCATCTTTTCCATATATGGTTGAGTCCGCATAAAACCATATGCTTGACGAAAACTGTTACCGCTCAAATCTCCCACAGAAAGCACTGCCCCTGGCACTGCTCCTTGTTGAATCATATCACTCAAAAACGGATCTAGTGAAGTATAAACCCTTGATATTACAGACATATCATTTCCTCCTGATCCATAACAGATATTATCAATTTTTGTAGGCGTCAGTATCTCCGCGTCCTGCAGCCATCCGGACTGGGCCCGTCAGGTCCGGCGTTGGGGCGGTGGTCATGAGGCACGTAGAAATGTGCGCCGCCGCACACACAGAAGAAAGACATTTGAGAGCCAATCTGGTATAGTTATGCTGCTGGACAAAAACTAACGGAAGGTAGTCTCAAGTCTCACAAAAATCATAACATAGACTATAAAATTTTGCAACTACAGATAAAAAATACAACTTCCTGATGAAGTATGCAGAAAATTTCGCTTGAGATTTGGAAAGACATTTTGTACTGTGATATGCACGGAAGCGGAAATCGCCGAGGAAATACGGAGGTCTTCACTGCCAGTTGAACTTCAGGAGTGTCTGCATGCGGGCGTGCTCCTTGATTGCTGTAAGGGGTCTACCATATCAGTGCAGCTCCAAAGGAGAAGCTCTGCCCAACCGATACACGGATTCCTATAACGCGAGGGAAGTTCGCTTTGGCGGCAGGACGATTTATGTGCCTGTCTACATGTACGGAGAATCCAAGATACCTCTCCCTGTACAAGGATAAGCAGACCGTGAGCGCAGAAATTGCGCTAAGCTATCACAAAAGCAACCAAAGAGCGTGGGCTGAAAGGTCGTTGTTTGGGGTGTTAGAAGATAAAAAAAGTCCGAAAACTTAGCGTTTTCGGACAATTTGTGGTGGAGCATAGCGGATTCGAACCGCTGACCTCTACAATGCGAATGTAGCGCGCTACCAACTGTGCTAATGCCCCATATGAACTTCGGTCGTTCACACCCCGCGAACAAGTGACATTATACCATGAGGTGCGCGGTTTTGCAATAGCAAAAACGGGATTTTGATAAAAAAATTTGCTCGGGAGACAAATTTAACGAAAGTAATTGATTTTGCCGGGATATTTTGTTAAACTAGAAACGTCTAATAAAATGACAGGATTTACGGGCTGGAGCGTGAAGAAAATGGCGAGTCTTTCTTTGAAAAATATAAACAAGGTTTACCCCGGAAACGTGACTGCGGTGAAGGATTTCAACCTGGAAATCGCCGACGAGGAATTCATCGTGCTGGTGGGCCCCTCCGGATGCGGAAAGTCCACTACCCTGCGGATGGTGGCGGGCTTGGAGGCCATTACCAGCGGCGAACTGTACATCGACGGGCAGCTGATGAACAAGGTGCCCCCCAAGAAGCGGGATATCGCCATGGTGTTTCAGAGCTATGCGCTGTATCCCCACATGAACGTGTATAAAAACATGTCCTTCGGCCTGAAGCTGCGCCGGGTGCCCAAGAGTGACATTGATCGCCGGGTGCATGAAGCCGCGGCCATTCTGGGCATCGAGGATCTGCTCAAGCGTAAGCCTGGCGCCCTTTCCGGCGGCCAGCGGCAGCGCGTGGCCCTGGGCCGGGCCATCGTGCGGGAACCCAAGGTGTTCCTGATGGACGAGCCCCTTTCCAACTTGGACGCCAAGCTGCGGGTGCAGATGCGTACGGAGATCACCAAGCTCCATCGGCGGCTGAAGACCACCTTCATTTACGTCACCCATGACCAGACCGAGGCCATGACCATGGGCACCCGCATTGTGGTGATGAAGGACGGCGTGATTCAGCAGGTGGATACGCCCCAGAATCTGTTCGATCATCCGGCCAATAAATTCGTGGCGACCTTCATCGGCACGCCCCAGATGAATATCATCCGGGCAAAGCTTACCCCCCGGGAGGGCAAGATGTACGCCGTGTTCGGCGAAAACGCCGTGCGCATTCCCGATTTGACGGTGAAGCGGCTGAAGTCCGATATTTATATCGGCAAGGACGTGTACCTGGGCATTCGGCCGGAAAACCTTTCCGACGAGGCGGAATTCGTGGCGGAGAATAGCCTGTATTCCTTTGAAGCCAAGGTGGATATGACGGAGCTGATGGGCTCGGTGACGTATCTGTATTTCAACGTAAACGGCGTAGAGGGCAATCTGGTGGCCAGCGTGGATCCCCGCACCAGGACCCAGGCGGGGCAGACCCTGCGGGTGGCCATGGATCCGGCCCGGCTGCATCTGTTCGACGCGGAAACCGAGGAAAACATTCTCTTTGATGAATAACGGAAGAAACGCAAAAGGCGGGGGAGAAGCAAACTTCCCTGCCTTTTATTTGTACGTGGCCAGAATGCCTTCCGCGATGACCCGGCGGGTGACGCAGCGATCCATGGCCTGTTTTTCGATGTATCGATGGGCTTCCTTTTCCGTCATTTTCAATTGATCGATCAATTGCCATTTGGCCCGGTTCACAATGCGAATCTCCTCCATTTTTTCTTCCATGGAGGCGGTTTTCTGCTCCATCCGCCGCAGTCGTTCCCGGGTGGCACACAAAAGCAGCAGGGATTGGGAAACCATCTGGGCGTTGGTGGGCTTGGATAAAACCAGCGCCCCCAGGGGCGAAAGCCGGGCCTGTAAATCGGCAAAATGATCGGCTTTCACCAGAAGCAGCACGCCCGCTCCGCTGTTTTCGCAGAGATCCAGGGCCAGCCCCGCGCCAAAATCGTCGGGCAGGGGCGCGTTGATCACCACCACGTCATAGGGCTTTTCCAGAAAACATCGCCGGGCCTGGGCCGCGTCCGTGGCGATCTGTACCGGCCGGTATCGGCTTTCCGGCAATAGATTCCGCATGGAAAGGTTGAACTTTTCCGAGGCGGAAACCAGCAGCAGGCTGTAACTTCGCTCCATCATCTCCACGGGCGACCCTCCTTTCCTCAAAATGGCGAGACGGTATTCATCGGGTATACTGGCGCAGAATCTCCTCCGGCAGCACCCGGCGGATGAAATCGCTGATGCGCGCGGCGGCCTTGGCTTCGGAAAGGTTTTCCGGCAGGGTGCGGTAGGCGGCGCGGATCTCCGCCGGGGCGGTGAACAGATTCAGATCGGCGCTTTCCGGCAGGGCGATTTTCTGCCGAATGCCCTCCATGCCCGCGGCCATCAGAAGGGTAAAGGCCAGGTACGGATTGCACAGGGGATCCGGAGAACGCAGCTCCGCCCGGCGATATTCCCCCTGAGCGGCGGGAATGCGGATCAATTGGGAACGGTTCTCGCTGGACCAGGAGATGTAACGGGGGGCCTTGCTGACCCCGAAGCGCCGGTAGGAATCCTCCGTGCGGTTGAGAAACGCCGTCATGTCGGCGGCATGGGTCAATATGCCTGCCATCACCCGGGGCAGCGCGTCTTCAAAGCCGTTTCCGTGGGCGGAAAGATTGATGTGCATGCCGTTGCCGGGCTTGCCCTCCAGCGGCTTGGGGGAGAAGTCCGCCCACAGGCCGTTTCGGGCCGCGACGGTGTTCACCACCGCCCGGAAGGTCACCGCGTCGTCCGCGGCGGTCACCGGGTCGGAATAGCGGAAGTCGATTTCGTTTTGGCCGGGGCCTTCCTCGTGATGAGAGCTTTCCGGCTTAATGCCCATCTGCTCCAGGGTCAGACAGATTTCCCGGCGCACGTTTTCGCCCCGATCCTCCGGGGCGATGTCCATGTAGCCCGCCTGATCGTGGGGGATTTTGGTGGGTGCGCCGTTTTCGTCCGTCTGGAAAAGATAGAATTCCATTTCCGAACCGAAGGCGAAGGAAACCCCGGATTTTTCCGCGTCGGCCACGGTTTTTTTCAGAAGCGTGCGGGTGTCCGCCCCGAAGGGGGAGCCGTCTGGATGGGTGATGGAACAGTACATGCGCACCACCTTGCCGTTTTCCGGCCGCCAGGGCAGCACGGAAATGGTGGCGGGGTCGGGGTGCAGAAACAGATCGGAATGCACCGCGCCGCCGAAGCCCGCAATGGCGGAAGCGTCGAAGGCGATGCCGTATTCGAAAGCCCGGTCCAGTTCGGCGGGCATGATGGAGATGTTCTTCTGCTTGCCAAAGATGTCGCAAAAGGCCAGGCGGATGAATTTTACATCGTCCTCGGCCACATATTGCCGCACCTCGTCTCTGGAATATTTCATGCGCAGGCCGCCTTTCTCCGAAAATCTTTTTTGATTATACCGCACGGCCGCGGCTTTTTCCAGCGCCGGACGCAATTTTCCCTCAAAGCTTTACAAAATCCGCTATTGACAAATGGCTCGTGGGCGGGTAAAATAACCTGCATGAAAAGGCAATGGCGTCTTGGAGGGAGAACCTCCTTGACGCCTTTTTTCTTTTTTACGGGCATTCCCGGCGGGACAATGGCGCCCCGTCCATGATCTTTCCACAAAGGAGCTGCTGATTCATGAGTACGGTATCTGATTACTTCGGAAGTCTGGTATTTGATGACAGGGCCATGAAGGCTTCCCTGCCGTCCAGCGTTTATTTCTCCCTGAAAAAGACCATCGACGAGGGCACCAATCTGGATACGGAGGTGGCCAATGCCGTCGCCTCCGCCATGAAGGATTGGGCCGTCGCCCACGGCGCTACGCATTTCACCCATTGGTTCCAGCCCCTCACCGGCGTTACCGCCGAAAAGCACGATAGCTTCATCTCTCCCGCTCCCGACGGCGGCGTTATCATGGAGTTTTCCGGCAAGGAGCTGATCAAGGGCGAGCCCGACGCTTCCTCATTCCCCTCCGGCGGCCTGCGGGCCACCTTCGAGGCCCGGGGCTATACCGCCTGGGATCCCACCTCCTACGCCTTCATTAAGGATAAGACCCTGTGCATTCCCACGGCCTTCTGTTCCTATGGCGGCGAGGCCCTGGACAAGAAAACCCCCCTGCTGCGCTCCATGCAGGCCCTGAACAAGCAGGCCATGCGCATTCTGCGGCTCTTCGGCAATACGGAAGTCAAGTGTGTGCGCACCAGCGTGGGCCCGGAACAGGAGTATTTCCTGGTGGATAAGGACATGTTCGAAAAGCGCAAGGATCTGATGTTCTGCGGCCGCACGCTTTTCGGCGCAAAGCCCCCCAAGGGACAGGAATTGGACGATCACTATTTCGGCGTAATCAAGCCCCGGGTAGCGGCTTATATGGCGGATCTGAACGAAGAACTGTGGAAGCTTGGCGTGCTGGCCAAAACGGAGCATAACGAAGTGGCTCCCGCTCAGCATGAATTGGCCCCTATTTACACCACCACCAACGTGGCCACCGACCATAACCAGCTGACCATGGAGATCATGCGCAAGGTGGCCTCCCGCCACGGACTGGTGTGCCTGCTGCACGAAAAGCCCTTTGCCGGCGTGAACGGTTCCGGCAAACACAATAACTGGTCCATTGCCACCGATACCGGCGTAAACCTTCTGACGCCCGGCGAAACCCCCTATGAAAACGCCCAGTTCCTGCTGTTTCTGTGTGCGGTCATTAAGGCGGTGGACGATTATCAGGATCTGCTGCGGCTTTCCGTGGCGACGGCCGGCAACGACCATCGTCTGGGGGCCAACGAAGCGCCGCCCGCCGTGGTATCCATGTTCCTGGGCGACGAACTGACCGCCGTTTTGGAAGCCATCGAGGCGGACGCGCCCTACAGCGGCACGGAGAAGACGGTGATGAAGCTGGGCGTGCATGTGCTGCCCAAGTTCACCCGGGATACCACCGACCGGAACCGCACCTCGCCCTTTGCCTTCACCGGCAATAAGTTCGAATTCCGCATGGTGGGTTCCGCGGACAGCATCGCCTGCGCCAATATCATGCTCAACGCCGCCGTGGCGGAATCCCTGAAAATCTACGCCGACCGGCTGGAAAAGGCGGAGGATTTCGAAACGGCCCTGCACGACATGATCAAAAAGACCATCAAGGATCATAAGCGGATCATCTTCAACGGAAACGGCTACGACGACGCATGGATTCAGGAAGCCACCGAAAAGCGCGGCCTGCTGAATTTGCGCACCACGCCGGACGCGCTGCCCCGGATTCTGGAAAAGAAGAACGTAGACATGCTCACCTCCTTGAAGATTTTCACCCCCGCGGAGATTTATTCCCGGTACGAAATCACCCTGGAGAATTATTGCAAGACCGTGAACATCGAAGGCCAGACCATGGTGGACATGGCCCGCAAGGAGATTCTCCCCGCCGTGGAAGCCTACGCCCGGGATCTGGCGGATACCTGCACGGTGAAGCAGACGGCCGCCCCCGGCGTTTCCGGCCGGTATGAGAAAAAGACCATCGCCAAACTTTCCACCCTGGCGGATGAAATCGACGAGGCCACGGACGCGCTGGAATCCGCGCTGATCAAGTATAAGACCGTTTCCGACGTCACCGAAGCCGCCTGCATGATTCGCGACGTGATTCTGCAGAAGATGGCCGAATTGCGCGTGGTCTGCGACGAGGCCGAAACCGTTACGGCCGAAAAGTATTGGCCCTTCCCCACGTACGGAGAGTTGCTCTTCGGCGTGAAATAATTCCGAATTGTTTCCCCTCAAAAGGCGTTTGAGCCGGGAAAAGTACCGCGAAAGAACACCCCCAGCGAGTATGGAATGCGGTGAAAGCCATACGGAAGTGTTCGCGGGAAGAACACCCGACGAGCCGCAATCCCAACGGACGAATCCGTCCCAGTAGGTGCGCCGGAGAACCTGCCGTTATCCGGGTCAGGCCTTGTCAGAGGCCGAAAAGAGAACAAAGATAGGTGGCACAGCGAGCCGGCACTCGCCCTATTGATTGTCGAACCATTTACAAACAGTTGGAGGTTTGCGATATGTGTTCCATCATGGGTTATTGCGGCAGCTGTGCCGATCTGTCTCTGTTCCGTTCCTGCTTTGACCAGACCATCTCCCGGGGTCCGGACGACAGCCGGGTGCTGGAAATCGGGGGAGGACTGCTGGCCTTCCACCGGCTGGCCATCATGGGCCTCACGCCCGAGGGCATGCAGCCCTTCACCCTGGATTCCTCCGCCGTGGTCTGCAACGGAGAAATCTACGGCTATGAAAAGCTGAAAGAGCAGCTTTCGGAGAAATATACCTTCCAGAGCGGTTCCGATTGCGAAGTGCTTCTGCCCCTGTACCGGGAATATGGCGTGGACATGTTCCAGATGCTGGATGCGGAATTCGCGCTGATTCTCTACGACGGCGTGTCCGGTCAGTTCATTGCCGCCCGGGATCCCATCGGCATTCGCCCCCTGTATTACGGCTACGATGCCAAGGGCGTTATCGTCTTCGCCAGCGAACCGAAGAACCTCACCGGCCTGTGCGAAAAAATCCTGCCCTTCCCGCCGGGCTGCTATTATAAGGACGGAAAATTCGTCCGTTACAGCGAAATTTATCACGCTTCCGCCTATACCCGGGATGATCTGGATACCGTCTGCCGGAAAATTCGGGAAAAGCTCATTGCTGGCGTAGAAAAGCGTCTGGTGGCCGACGCAAAGGTGGGCTTCCTGCTGTCCGGCGGCCTGGATTCCGCTCTGGTGTGCGCCATCGCCGCCAAAAGAAGCAAAGCCCCCATCCGCACCTTCGCCATCGGCATGGTGGGGGACGCCATCGACCTGAAGTACGCCCGACAGGCCGCCGACTGGATGGGCAGCCAGCATACGGAAGTCATCATGACCCGCGAACAGGTGCTTTCCTCCCTGGAGGAGGTTATCCGCGTGCTGGGCACCTTCGATATTACCACCATCCGGGCCAGCATGGGCATGTACCTTCTGTGCAAATGGATTCACGAAAACACCGACGTTCGGGTGCTGCTCACCGGCGAAATCTCCGACGAGCTTTTCGGCTATAAATATACGGACTTTGCCCCCTCCGCCGCCGCCTTCCAGGAAGAATCCGAGAAGCGCATTCGGGAATTGCACATGTACGACGTGCTCCGGGCGGACCGCTGCATTTCCGCCAATTCCCTGGAGGCCCGGGTGCCCTTTGGCGATCTGGATTTCGTAAAGTACGTGCTTTCCATCGATCCGGAGAAGAAGCTCAACACCTACGGCAAGGGTAAGTATCTGCTGCGCCACGCTTTCGAAGGCGATTATCTGCCTCATGATCTGCTCTATCGGGAAAAGGCCGCCTTCTCCGACGCGGTGGGGCATTCCATGGTGGATTATCTGAAGGAATACGCCGAGGCCTATTATACCGACGCGGAATTCGAAACCAAGCGGAAAAACTACGCCCACGCCGCGCCCTTCACCAAGGAATCCCTGCTCTATCGGGAAATTTTCGAAAAATATTATCCCGGCCAGGGCGAAATGATCGTGGATTTCTGGATGCCCAACAAGTCCTGGAAGGGCTGCGACGTGAACGACCCCTCCGCCCGGGTGCTGTCCAACTATGGCGCCAGCGGAAAATGACGCTTCTTTCCGGAAGCAGATTGCCTCCATTCGGGCGGCGCTGCTTCCGGAAAATTTTGCCCTTTTTCGCAAAAAGCCGCCGCAGCGCCCATACAGGGCCAATGCGAAAGCCGCGGCGAAACGTCCAATCACCGTAAAAGCCAGGCCCGATTTCCGGTGAACCTTTGAATGCACGTCCGCTCCCGAATGGAATGCGCCGCGTGCAGCATTGGTGGAAAGAGCGATTTTCAGAATACTGCCTTTGGAAAACATCGCCAGGCAGCCGCAAAAGCCGGGTCAAATGCGCTGTCAAACAGCCCTCTATCGGCCCCCGCCCAACCGCGTTATCGGTGGGGGAGCGGCGCCTTCCCCTCGGAGAGCGCCATTCTCAGAAAAGATTGCCAGTTTCTGCAAAAAAACAGGGTGTAGATATTGACAACCTCCTCCGCATCTGATATAATCATATTCGCTGGTTTGCATGGAGAGATGGCCGAGTGGTTTATGGCGCTGGTCTTGAAAACCAGTGATGTCGAAAGGCACCGGGGGTTCGAATCCCTCTCTCTCCGCCAGATGCATATGGAGAAGTACCCAAGAGGCCGAAGGGGCTCCCCTGCTAAGGGAGTAGGGTGCGTTGAGTGCCGCCCGGGTTCAAATCCCGGCTTCT
>CACXHB010000150.1 GCA_902767315.1 uncultured Eubacteriales bacterium | reverse complement strand
GCCGAGAAGAAGAGCGGCAAGATCCTCTCCATCGGCTTCCAGCCCCGCGGCGATGAGAACATGAAGATGATCAAGAAGATCGTGCAGTCCGGCGTGCTGGGCGACATCTATTACATCCAGACCGGCGGCGGCCGTCGCCGCGGCATCCCCAACAGCACCTTCATCGAGAAGTCCACTGGCGGCATCGGCGCCCTGGGCGACATCGGCTGCTATTCTCTGGACGTGGTGCTCAATGCCATCGGCTATCCCAAGCCCCTGACCGTCACCGGTTACAAGAGCGACTTCTTCGGCACCAACCCCAAGTACGCCACTCCCGACCGGTTCCACACCGCGGAAGAGAACGCCAAGCGCTTCTCCGTGGACGATTTTGCCGCGGCCTTCGTGCGTCTGGAAGGCGGCATCATCCTGGACTTCCGTATTGCCTGGGCCATGCATCCGGATACCTCCGGCGACACCATCATCTACGGTAAGGAAGGCGCGCTGCGGATTCCTTCCACCGAGTGCTGGAACGGCACCTTCGACAAGCCCATGACCATTTACCACGACGTGGCGGGCAGCCAGGTGGAAACCGTTGTTCCCCTGATCCCCTCCCGCGGCCCCGGCCTGTTCGACAAGAAGATCCGTTCCTTCCTGGACGCCATCAAGTACAACAAGCCCGCGCCCGTGCCCACCAGCGAGATCCTGTACAACCAGGCCATCATCGACGGCATCTGCAAGTCCGCGGACCTGGGTCGGGAAATCGAGATCGAAATTCCCGAAATCTAATGATCGGATTCAAAAGGGAATACCTTTCCCGCGGTTCTTTCCGAACCGCGGGTTTTCTCTGTAATTCGGAAAGAATCGAGGCGGGATGATGAAGCTGTATGTTTCCACCGGGGCCCTTTGCACCCGGAAAAACGGCCGGGACTGGCGGGTGATTCCCCCGGCGGCGGAAAATCTGGACTGCGATGGGCTGGAATTTATGATGTACGATTCCTGGTACGACCGGTGGGAGGCGGTGGTTCGGGATTTGACGGGGCTGAATTTTCCCACGATGCACGTGGAAAAGTGCCTGGGGGAAAAGCTCACGGCGGATACCCCGGAAAGCCTCGCCCTGGCCCGGGAGGAATTTGAAATCAATTGCGAAATGGCCCGGCTGCTGGGGGCGAAGCTGCTGGTGCTGCATTTGTGGAACGGGCTGCCCTCCGATGGGAATTTCGCCGCCAATCTCCGGGCCTATCCCGCCCTGCGGGAGACGGCGGAAAAATTCGGACTTCTATTGACGGTGGAAAACATCGTGTGCAAATTCGGCGACCCGCTGGCGCATTTTCGGGAATTGCGGGCGGCCTGGGGCGATGTGGCCTTTACCTTTGATGTAAAGCTGGCGCAGTTTCACGGCCAGACGGAATCCGCCTTTTCCCCGGAGCACGCCTGGATGTGGAACGGCCCGGTGCGGCACGTGCACGTCAGCGATTTTGCCGGGGAAACGATGGACTGGTCCGCTCTGCGCAGCCTGCATCCCGGTCAGGGGCGGGTGAATTTCCCGGACTTTTTCGATCATTTGAAACGCGTGGGCTATGACGGCGGGGTAACCATCGAATCCACCTCCGTGGAAGAGGACGGCCGGGTGGATTTTCCCCGGCTTTCGGAAAGCCTGAAGCTGCTGCGGGGCTGGATGGGGTGAAACTGGCATAAACCCTCCCGAAGGCGGATAGCATGATGGGGGAGGGGATGGCATGCGCAGGTGGATGATTTGGACCCTTTTGCTGATTTTTGCGTCCGTGCCGGCGCTGGCCGCGCTGACGGACGACCCCATGGTGGACGAGACGCCGGTGAAGATGGACTGCGTTTCCGCCATTTTGGCGGAACTGGACAGCGGACAGGTGATCTTTGCGGAAAACGCCGATGAAATGCGCCCGGTGGCCTCGGTGACCAAGGTGATGACCATCCTGCTGGCGCTGGAGGCGGTGGATCAGGGTCGGGCGACCCTGGACGAGGAAATCACGGTTTCCAAAAACGCCTCCGGCATGGGGGGAAGCCAGATTCTGCTGGATACCGGTGAGATACAGACTTACGCCCAGTTGCTAAAAAGCGTGATCGTGGGCAGCGCCAACGATTCCGCCGTGGCCCTGGCGGAATGTTTGTACGGGTCGGAGGAGCTGTTCGTGGACCAGATGAACCGCCGCGCCGGGGAGTTGGGCATGAAGCGCACGAAATTTCTCAACTGCACCGGGCTGCCGACCCAGGGACAGTATACCACCGCCCGGGACGTGGCCCAAATGGCCATGGAGCTGTTCCGTCACCCCGCGTATTATGAATTTTCCCGGGTGTGGCTGGAGGATTTCGACCACGGCGACGGCCGCAAGACCCAATTGACCAACACCAACAAGCTGATTCGCCTGTACGAAGGCTGCGACGGTGGCAAGACCGGTTCCACCAAGGAGGCGGGCTATTGCATGGCGGCCACAGCCCAGCGAGGCGGCATGCGGCTGGTGTCGGTGGTGCTGGGGGCTTCCTCCTCCACCGGGCGGTTCGACGCGGCGGCGAGCATGTTCGATTATGGATTCGCCAATTTCCGCCGGTATCCCGTGGCGGAAAAGGGCACGCCGGTGAAAGGCGGCCTGCCCGTAAGGGGCGGCAGGAAAGAGCGGGTGGGGCTGGTGATCAATGGGGATCTGACCCTACTGATTCCCAAGGGCGGGGAAGGCCAGATCGAATTGCGGCCCAACCTGCCTGAGGAGCTTGCCGCGCCGGTGGAAAAGGGCCAGAGGGCCGGCGAAGTGGAGGTGCTGCTGAACGGCCGGCGGGTGGCGGCGCTGGAGGTGGTGGCCGCCGAGGAAGTGGAAGGCACGGGCGTGGGCCGCGTGCTGCGGCGGCTGTGGAGCCTGTGGGAAATCGGATAAAGCCATTGCGGGTGGGGGAACGGCGTTTCCTCTGCCCGTTTTATGCGCTCAGATTTGACAAAAGCAGGTTTTCTGCAAAACTTTCAAAAAAATCTGGAGAAATACTAGCATTTATCGGGCATATGCATTATAATGTTATGTACAGGTTACTACCTAAAACGAGAACCATAGAGAAGGCAGGGATTCACATGCTGAAAAAGAAATGCATCGCCATGCTGCTGGCAGGGGGCCAAGGCAGTCGCCTGGGCCTTTTGACCAAGGTCGTGGCCAAGCCCGCGGTGCCCTTCGGAGGCAAATATCGAATCATCGACTTCCCGTTGTCCAATTGCTCCAATTCGGGCATCGACGTGGTGGGCGTGCTGACCCAGTATCAGCCCCTGGAGTTGAACCGGTATATCGGCGCGGGCCAGCCCTGGGATCTGGATTTGATGAACGGCGGCGTGTATGTGCTGCCCCCGTACATGAAGGGCAAAAGCGGCGAATGGTATAAGGGCACGGCCAACTCCATTTTCCAGAACATCGCTTTCATCGAGCAGTATGATCCGGATTATGTGCTGGTGCTTTCCGGCGACCATATTTATAAGATGGACTACCGACTGATGCTGAACGACCACATCGAGCATCAGGCGGACGTGACCATCGCTGTGCGCCCGGTGCCCTGGGAGGAAGCGCCCGCCTTCGGCATCATGAGCGTAGACGGCGAAAACCGCATTACCGAATTCGAGGAAAAGCCCACCCGGCCTAAGAGCAACCTGGCCTCCATGGGCGTGTATGTGTTCTCCTGGCCGGTGCTGAAAAAATATCTGACTGAAGACGACGCGGATCCTGATTCCAAAAACGACTTTGGCAAAAACATCATTCCCAAAATTCTGGCCGACGGGCTGCGGCTGCAGGCCTATTCCTTCGAAGCCTATTGGAAGGACGTGGGCACCATCGCCAGCCTCTGGGAGGCGAACATGGATCTGATTTCCTATCCGCCCAAGTTCGACCTGCGGGATTCCCGCTGGCCCATTTACGCCCGGTCGCCCAAGATGCCGGCGCAGTTCGTGGGCTCCGTGGCGGAGATTCAGCGCTCCAGCATCACCGAGGGCTGCGAAATCTACGGCACGGTGCGGCATTCGGTGATCTTCGCCGGCGTGACCATTGAAGAGGGCGCGGTGGTGGAGGAATCCGTCATCATGCCCAACACGGTGGTGCGTCGAGGCGCCATTATCAAACGGGCCATTGTGGCGGAAAATTGCGAAATCGGCCCCGGCGCACTGGTGGGTGCCACGGAAGCCGAAAGCGGCGAAATTGCCCTGGTGGGCCAGAACACTCATGTGCCGGCGGAATACGTCATCACCGCCGGAGAGCAGATCGATACCGACGTCATCGAGGCAAGGGAGGCGAGAAAGGCATGAAGGACGCATTGGGCATTATCTACACCAGTAAGGACGACCTTTCCCTGCGGGAATTGACGGCCCATCGCTCCATCGCGGCGCTGCCTGTGGCGGGCCGGTACCGCATTGTGGATTTTCTGCTTTCCAACATGGTCAATTCCGGCGTGCGCAACGTGGGCGTGATTACCCAGCGGAATTACCGTTCTCTGATGGACCATCTGGGCGCAGGCAAGGAATGGGACCTGCACACCCGGAATAACGGCCTTTTCATCCTGCCCCCCTTCATTAACGGCGAAAAGGGCGGGGAATATTCCGGCGCACTGGAGGCACTGCGGGCGAATTTCGATTACCTGCGCCGCTCCCGGCAGGAGTTGGTGGTGTTTACCAACGGCAACGCGGTATATTCCACTTCCTATGAGCCCATGCTCCGGCAGCACGAGGAAACCGGCGCGGACGTGACCATCATGTACGCCTCCGACGCGGCCAGAGATCAGTATCTTTCCTCCTATGCCGGCAACCGCCACGCCTATCTCAACGTGGACGGGGACAAGCGGGTGACGGACATCGAAATCAACCCCAACGCCGCCAGTTATGGCAACATGTCCATGGACGTGATGGTCATCAAGCGCACGCTTTTGATGCATCTGGTGGATCAGGCCTATTCCCAGGGCATGACCGACGTCTACGGCGATATTCTCCGCGCTCAGATCAAAACCGGCATGCTGGACGTGCGCGGCTATGAATTCAAGGGCTATTATCGCCGGGTGGAAACGGTGCAGGGCTATTATCGGCTGAACATGGACATTCTGGGCAAATATTGCCGCAAGGCGCTGTTCAGCGATTATCCCGTGTACACCAAGGAGCGGGACGAGGTGCCCGCGGTGTACGGCCCCACCGCCAAAGTGAAAAATTCCATCGTGGCGGACGGCTGCGTCATTAACGGCACCGTGGAAAACTGCATCCTGTTCTCCGGCGTGAAAATCGGCCGGGGGGCGGTGGTGAAGAATTCCATCCTCTTCCAGGACAGCTACATCGAAGACAACGTGGAACTGGAATACGTCATTTTGGACAAGGTGGTCACCATCCGCACCGGCGGACGGCTCATTGGCCAGACCCAGTATCCCATTGTCATCGGCAAAAACGTGACCCTTTAATCAATTTTCCCAATGACCGGATCAGGAGGTATCAAAATGAAAATACTGTTTGCAGCATCCGAATGCGTACCCTTTGTGAAAACCGGCGGACTGGCGGACGTGGTGGGCGCACTGCCCAAGCAGATTCGCAAATCCGGCGAGGATGTGCGCGTGATACTGCCCCTGTATTCCGCCATCGACCAGAAATGGCGCGACCAGATGGAGCACGTGGTGTTCTTCTATATCAATCTGGGCTGGCGTCGTCAGTACGTGGGCATTGAAAAGCTGGTGTATGACGGCATCACGTTCTATTTCGTGGACAACAAGCAGTATTTCCAGCGCAATTATATCTACGGCCTGGGCGGCGACGAGGGCGAACGGTATACCTATTTCTGCCGGGCGGTGCTGGAGGCGCTGCCGCAGATGGGCTTTATTCCGGACGTGCTCCATTGCCACGACTGGCAGACGGGCCTGATGCCCATGCTGCTCAACGCCCAGTACAAGCACCTGGAGCCCTACAGCAAGATCAAGACCGTCTTCACCATTCACAACCTGCAGTATCAGGGCATTTTCTCCATTTCCGAAATTGAGGAACTGGTGTCTCTGGGCGATTGGGCCTATACCAGCGACAACCTGGAATTCTACGGCATGTGCTCCATGATGAAGGGCGGCATTGTGGGGGCGGATCGGATCACCACCGTCAGCCCCACCTACGCTCAGGAAATTCAGACCGCCTATTATGGCGAGCGGCTGGACGGCCTGCTCCGCTCCCGGGTGGATCATTTGAGCGGCATTCTCAACGGCATCGATACCGACGAATACAACCCCGCCACCGACCCGGCCATTGCGAAGCATTACACCGCGGACAATTACCGGGAGGGCAAGGCTGCCTGCAAGGCCGCCCTGCAGGCGGAGCTGGGCCTGAAGGAAGACCCCGACGCGCCGCTGATCGGCATGGTGGGTCGACTTTCCGGGCAGAAGGGCCTGGATCTGGTGGAATGCGTGCTGAGCGAGATCATGGAAACCGGTGCGCAGCTGGTGGTACTGGGCATGGGCGAAAACAAGTATGTGGATCTGTTCAGCTGGGCCCAGTGGAAGTATCCCGGCCAGATGGCCGCCTGCTTCCAGATGAACCACGCTCTGGCCCACAAGATCTACGCCGGCGCGGATATTTTCCTGATGCCCTCCATGTTCGAGCCCTGCGGCCTTTCCCAGATGATTTCTCTGCGCTACGGCACGCTGCCGGTGGTGCGGGAAACCGGCGGACTGCGGGACACGGTACTTTCCTACAACGAATACACCGGGGAAGGCAACGGATTTACCTTCCTGAATTACAACGCCCACGATATGCTCCACGTGGTGCAGCGGGCCGAGGACATGTATCGCCGGCACAAAAACGACGTGTGGGACATGCTGGTGAAGCGGGCCATGGCGGGCCATTACGGATGGGACGCCTCCGCCCAGCACTACATTGACCTGTATTACGAAGTGACCGGCATTGCCCGCCCGGAGGAGGCTCCTCCGGCCAAGGTGGCGCTGGAGGGCGAAGAAAAGCCCAAGACCACCCGGAAGCCCCGGGCTAAAAAGCCCGCCGCGGAAAAGGACGCGGCTCCGGTGGAAAAAAAGCCACGGGCCCCCAGAAAGAAAAAGACTGAAGCATAACGGAAAACCGCACAGACCGGCTTCCATCCTCAGGGTGGAAGCCGCAGCTTGTCAAAAAAGATTTTGACAAGCTGGTGGACGGGGGAGCAAGCTCCCCCGCCACTGCCACCCCTACCAGTTTTTGCTG
>CACXHB010000149.1 GCA_902767315.1 uncultured Eubacteriales bacterium | reverse complement strand
TTCTTTCCCAAAATGCAACGCGTCCGCGCTGGCAAATTCCCCGCCCCCGGGCTAAAATAAATCGACGCTTTGCGTTTTTTCTTTCCCCCGCCAGTTAGTCATTTCTAATTTCAGGAAGGAGGCCTCCTCCATGCCCCGCATTCCCTTTGTAGACGGTTTCACCGGCCGGCCTCTCCCCCATGGATTCGATTGCCCTCAGGGCTCCGGCGCCGTCGCCTGCTATCCCCTTTTCGACGGCGTAACGGCCATACTGCTGCGTCTGGAGGTCCCCGGATTCTGGGAAATCCGGGAAAAACGGGATGCGCTGGAGATCAATTTCTGCGCCAACGGCCGGTTCGAATGCGCCTTTTCGCCCCGGGATCACGTGACCCTCACCCCGGGCGATATGTCCCTGAGCATTTTTGACGGCGCTCATGGGGCCTGGGCGGAATCCCGCTTCCCCCTGGGCTATTATGAAGGCGTCAGCTTCGACGTGGACTGCCCGGCGGCCTCCCGCTGGATGGCAGCCAACGTCCCCGCCCTGGCCACGGATTTCTCCGCCCTGAAGGAGAATATTCTGGGGGCCCGCTGGTGCGCCGCGGAAAGCGCCGGCCCTCGCTGCGAACATGTCTTCCGGGAATTTTATGAAAACCTGCCCTATTTTTCCCGGGATTATCTGCGGCTGAAGGCCCTGGAGCTGTTCATGCTGCTGCGAAATATTCCCCGCTTCGGCCGGGAGCCGGATTACTGTTCCCCCAAACAGCTGGAACTGGTGCGCCATCTGCGGGATCACCTCCTCAGCGACCGAACCGGCCGGGTCTCCCTGCCTGTCCTGGCCCGGGAACACGGTCTCTCCGTGTCCCATCTGCAAAAGCTCTTCCGCCAGACCTACGGCGCGCCCATCTATCATTATGTCAAAGAATACCGGCTGGAGCAGGCCGCGGTGGAGCTTGCCAAAACCCGCCGCCGCGTCACCGAAATCGCCCTGGACGCAGGCTACGACAGCGCCAGCAAGTTCACCGAAGCCTTCAAAAAACGCTACGGCCTGACCCCCAGCGCCTTCCGCGCCGGCGCAATCCCGGAATCGGATTGGAATAATTCTACCGAATTGGAATAGCGCGCCCGCCCCGACTCATGGTATACTTCCGTCTGGTTAGAGAAACCTAACAGCCATTTCAAGGAGGTCATTTCCCATGAAAAAGCTTTTTGCGCTGATCCTCTGCGCGGTCTCCCTGTTCGTCTTCTGCGCCGCCGGCACTGCCGAAACCGCAGACGCGGACTTCCTCTCCCAGATTCCCGGCACCTATGTGGAACTTTTCCCGGAGCTTTCCAAGGAAGAGTATCATGATACCTGGCTCAGCATCGTCACCCCTCTGGTGGGCGAAGAGAACGCCGAGGACGCCATCTCCATGCTGCTGAATATGTGCATGGGCTCCCTCTATGGCGAAGAAGCCATCGCCAAGTACACCGACGATCCCGATAGCATGCAGTTCAATTGCTATTTCCTGGGCGGCGTGGCCAAGATGACCATCGAAGGCAACACCATCTCCGGCGTGGACGCGGACGGCAACGAAATCTTCCGTCATGAGTACGCCCCCATCGAGGTGGAGAATAACGAAAACGGCTTCCTGTTCTATCAGAGTCAGGACGCAGAATCCGGTCAGTTCACCTATTTCGCCTTCTCTCCCGATACCATGGCCGATACCTATCACCTGGAGTTCCGTTATGCGGAAGACACCGCGGATCTGATGAGCTGGTTCGAAGGCGCGTATGCCTACTGGAACGTGGGCGCCATCGCTGAGGATTACACCGAAGAAGAAATCACCGGCGCCATCACCCTCTTCGGCACCGAGAACCTCTCCGGCGAAGCCGAATAATTTCCCTCCCCAAAAATATTCCGGGGCTGTCCCACTTTTTTGTGAGACAGCCCCCGCTTTTTGTCTTCTCTCCGGTGAAAATGGCCGCGCTCCGCAAGCATGGATGAAGCCCACTCCCAAGCCTTCCCCTCTGGGGAAGGTGGCCGAGCATCGCGAGGTCGGATGAGGTCGTCTCCCCCCGCGCCCCGTTCTTTATTCCACCCTGCCTTCCAGCACGTCCTTCAATGTAATTCCCGCCAGATACCGGCGAATTTCCCGGTCCAGCCCCTGCCACACCGGCAGCGTCAGACATTCCCTGCATCGCTCGCACCGGTTGGGGTGCTGGTCCATACAGGCCACCGGCGCTACGGAACCCTCGGTAATCTGCAAAATCTGCAAAACCGTGTATTCCTCCGTGCCCCGGGCCAGACGGTATCCCCCCTGATGCCCCCGCATGGCCTGCAAACAGCCCGCCTGAGTCAGCTGCAGGGCGATCTGCTCCAGATATTTTTTCGAAATTTCCTGCCGCTGGGCAATGTCCTTCAACGCCACATAGCCCTCCTGCTGGTGCTGCGCCACGTCCAGCATCATCCGCACCGCATATCTGCCCTTGGTAGAAATTTTCATCTCCATCGCCTCCATATTCCTATAATACCATATGTTTACCGGATTTTCAACGCTGCCCCTGACTTTCAAAATAACAGCTGCTTTGCCCGGAGGAAGCGGGCACACTGGGCTATAGCTGCTGGATGGGCATGCTTCGGGGCAGCATCGTGGTGACAGAAGCAGGTTAAATCTTTTTAACCGCCCTTGACAGATACCCCCTGAGGGTATATAATTCAAATACCCCCTGAGGGTATTTCGATCAGGAAGGAGGTCTTCCCCTTGGCGGAAATGGAAAAGTCCTGCTGCTGCGCCTGCCGCAAAAAGGAGCGCACGCCGGAGGAATATAAAAAACTGATTCATCGCCTGAACCGCATCGAGGGCCAGATTCGCGGCATCCGGGGCATGGTAGAAAACGACGCCTACTGTCCGGATATCCTCGTGCAGTCTGCGGCGGTAACGGCAGCCATGAACGCCTTCAACCGGGAGCTTCTGGCCAGCCATATCCGCACCTGCGTGCTGGAAGACGTGCGCGCCGGCAAGGACGAAGTGGTGGACGAACTGGTGAACACCCTGCAAAAGCTGATGAAATAATTCGCATCCGGACAAAACAAAGCAATTCCGGCAAAAAGGAGCGATAAGGCAATGAAGCAATTCAACGTCACGGGCATGAGCTGCGCGGCCTGCAGCGCCCGGGTGGAAAAGGCGGTGCAGAAGGTGCCGGGGGTCACGGCCTGCTCCGTGAGTCTTCTGACCCATTCCATGGGCGTGGAAGGCACGGCGGAGGACGCGGCCATCCTCTCCGCAGTGCAGGCGGCGGGCTACGGCGCGTCTCCGGCGGATGAAAAGGCCGCCGCTTCCCCTTCTCAGGCGGAGGCCCGGCTGGAGGATCACGATACCCCCGTTTTGAAAAAACGCCTGTGGTGGTCGCTGGGTTTTCTGATCGTATTGATGTATTTTTCTATGGGCCATATGATGTGGGGCTGGCCGCTGCCCTCCTTTTATACGGATAATCACGTGGCCATGGGCCTGACCCAGATGCTTTTGACCATCATCATCATGGTCATCAATCAGAAGTTCTTTATCAGCGGCTTTAAGAGCCTGTGGCATCGCGCCCCCAATATGGATACCCTGGTGGCCCTGGGCGCCACGGCGGCCTTCGGCTATAGCACCTACGCCCTCTTCGCCATGACCGGCGCACAGGTGCGGGGGGATATGGACGGCGTGATGAAATACATGATGGAATTCTATTTCGAATCCGCCGCCATGATCCTGACCCTCATCACCGTGGGCAAAACCCTGGAAGCCCGCTCCAAGGGCAAAACCACCGACGCGCTGAAGGGCCTGATGAAGCTGGCCCCCCAGACCGCCACCCTCCTGAAAAACGGCGCGGAGCAGCGGGTGAACATCGCCCAGGTCAAGTCCGGCGACGTGTTCGTGGTGCGCCCCGGGGAGAGCATTCCCGTGGACGGCGTGGTGCTGGAAGGCTCCGGCGCGGTGAACGAGGCGGCCCTCACCGGCGAAAGCATCCCCGTGGATAAGGCCGAGGGCGATGCGGTCACCGCCGCCACCGTCAATCAGGCCGGCTTTCTGAAATGCCGGGCCACCCGGGTGGGCGAGGATACCACCCTTTCCCAGATCATCAAAATGGTCTCCGACGCGGCGGCCACCAAGGCCCCCATCGCCAAAATTGCCGATAAGGTGTCCGGCGTGTTCGTGCCCGCGGTAATGAGCGTCGCCCTGGTCACCACCGTGGTCTGGCTGCTGCTGGGCCGGGGCGTGGGCTTTGCCCTGGCCCGGGGCATTTCCGTGCTGGTCATCAGCTGCCCCTGCGCCCTGGGCCTGGCCACTCCCGTGGCCATTATGGTGGGCAGCGGCCTGGGGGCGAAAAACGGCGTGCTGTTCAAAACCGCCGCTTCTCTGGAAGAAACCGGCCGGGTGCGCATCGTGGCCCTGGATAAAACCGGCACCATCACCTCCGGCGAACCCCGGGTAACCGACGTGGCCCCCGCACCCGGCTGGACGGAAACCGCCCTTCTGCAGGCGGCGCTGGATCTGGAGGCCAAAAGCGAACATCCCCTGGCCCGGGCGATTCTGGCCCAGGCGGAGCAGGTCAGCCTCACCCCCCGGGACGTTTCGGATTTCCGGGCGCTGCCGGGCAACGGCCTCACGGCCACCGGCGAAAAGGGCGCGCTCTGCGGCGGTAACCTTTCCTTCATCCGCACCCAGACCACAGTGCCCGACGAAATGGCCCGTCAGGCGGAAGCCCTGGCGGAAGCCGGTAAAACCCCGCTGTTCTTCAGTGAAAACGGCGTCTTCGCCGGAATCATCGCCGTGGCGGACGTCATCAAGGAAGACAGTCCCCGGGCCGTGAAGGAAATGCAGAACATGGGCCTTCAGGTGGTCATGCTCACCGGCGATAACCCCCGCACCGCCCGGGCCATCGGCCAACAGGCCGGGGTGGATCGGGTTTATGCCGGGGTGCTTCCCGAGGGCAAGGAATCCGTCGTTCGGGAACTGAAGCAGTACGGTAAGGTGGCCATGGTGGGCGACGGAATCAACGACGCGCCGGCCCTCACCCGGGCGGACGTGGGCATTGCCATCGGCGCGGGCGCGGACGTGGCCATCGACGCGGCGGACGTGGTGCTGATGAAGAGCCGCCTCAGCGACGTGCCCGCGGCCATCCGCCTGAGCCGAGCCACCCTGCGGAACATCCATGAAAATCTGTTCTGGGCCTTCTTCTATAATACCATCGGCATCCCCCTGGCCGCCGGGGCGCTGATTCCCCTGGGCCTTACCCTGAACCCCATGTTCGGCGCGGCGGCCATGAGCCTTTCCAGCTTCTGCGTAGTGACCAACGCCCTGCGGCTGAACCTGTTCAAGCTGCACGACGCGGGACGCGATAAAAAAATCCGCGGGGTAACTCTCCCCGCCGAAATCAAGGAGGAAACAACCATGGAAAAAACCCTGAAGATCACGGGCATGATGTGCGCCCATTGCGAAGCCACGGTGAAAAAGGCCCTGGAAGCCGTGCCCGGCGTAACGGAAGCCAAAGTCAGCCACCAGACCGGTACCGCCGTCGTCACCCTCGCCTCCGACGTGCCGAACGATACCCTGAAGCAGGCCGTGGAAGCCAAGGATTACACGGTCACCGACGTGCGCTGATCCGCGCTTATCTCATTGGGACGAAGGAGCCTGGCCTCCTTCGTCCCAGCTTGTCAAAAAAGAATTTGACAAGCTGGTGGACGGGGGAGCAAGCTCCCCCGCCAGGTGCCGCGTCTCAAATCTTCGGTTTGAG
>CACXHB010000148.1 GCA_902767315.1 uncultured Eubacteriales bacterium | reverse complement strand
TTACCTCCAGTAAACCTTCGAAATTTGCATTTGCATCTGACGAAAAATCCATTCGCCGGCCGACCACCTCATTTGCGCGGCGTTGCCCTAAATTTTTTTGCGGGAGGTTTTTCCCATGTCCTTTGTTCCTTCTTCCTATACTGCCCCGGATTTTTCCCGGGAGCCCTTCCTCTCCGCCCCGGATTGCGCCCTGGCCCCCGCCCCCAAGGACGCCGTGGCCCCGGAAAATTACCACGCCATGAGCATCTATCCCGAATATTTCAAAATCGGCGGCCGGTGGCTCCTGGCGGAGGATAGCCGCATGGACTGCGTGGCCGTCTATGAATCTGGCAAAATCTTCGTGCGGGAATTCCGCCTGCTGAAACAGGGCGACCTGGTGGTTCTTGGCCGCAGGGAAGACGCCGGCGAAGGCGTCTATCTCTATCCGGACGGCTTTCGCTCCGCCGCCCGCTCGCAGGAGGCCTTCGCCTTCCGTCAGAGCCGCAGCCGGGAAACCGCCTTCTCCCGGGATTACGACCAGCTCTATGAAATTCTGCAATACGAAAAACGTCACGGCTATGTGGTGTGGGTCATGGGCCCCGCCTTCGCCTTCGATTCCGACGCCCGGAACGCTTTCTCCCGCATCATCGCCGGGGGCTACGTCCACGCCCTGCTGGCCGGCAACGCCCTGGCCACCCACGATCTGGAGGCGGCCTATCTCCATACCGCCCTGGGCCAGAATATCTATACCCAGGAAAATCAGCCCCTGGGTCATTATAACCACCTGGATACCATCAATCGGGTGAAACTCCACGGCTCTATCCCCGCCTTCCTGGAAAAGGAGCAGATCGATAACGGCATCCTCTATTCCTGCGAAAAGGCCCGCGTGCCTTATGTGCTGGCGGGGTCTATCCGGGACGACGGCCCCCTGCCCCCGGTGATCGCCGACGTGTACCAGGCCCAGGACGCCATGCGAAATCAGCTGCGCCAGGCCACCACCGTCGTCTGCATGGCCACCGCCCTGCATACCATCGCCGCCGGCAATATGACCCCCTCCTATCGGGTGCTCCCCGATGGCAGCGTCCGCCCGGTGTATTTCTATTGCGTGGATATCGCCGAATTCGTGGTCAATAAGCTGGCCGACCGGGGCAGCCTCTCCGCCCGGGGCATCGTCACCAACGTGCAGGATTTCATCGTGAACGTGGCCAAGGGCCTGGGCCTTTAATTGCGGTTGACCTGAAACGCATTCAGGTATATAATGCAGGAAGAGCTTCATTTTACAGCGCAAAAACGCGGAGGTACATGCAAATGGAATTCGATTTTACTACCGTTCTGGATCGCCTGGGCAAAGACGCCCTGGCCGTAGACGTAATGCCCTATGATAACGTCCAGATTCGGGAGGGGTTCACCAAGCTGCCCATGTGGGTGGCCGACATGAACTTCGCAACCGTTCCCACCGTTCAGGAAGAAATCGTGCGCCGGGTGCAGCACCCCACTTTCGGCTACTATACCCCCCGCCAGGAGTATTACGACGCCATCGCTTACTGGCACGCCGCCCGTAAAGGCGTCGCCGGCGTGAAAAAGGAATACCTGGGCCATGAAAACGGCGTGCTGGGCGGCGTAAGCTCCGCGCTGCAGGCCTTTACCCTGCCCGGCGAGGCGGTGCTTTTGCACGCCCCCTGTTACGTGGGCTTCGTGGGCGTCGTGGACGGCTGCGGCCGCAAGGCGGTTTACAGTCCCCTGAAGAAGGATGAAAACGGCGTGTGGCGCATGGACTATGAAGACATGGACCGGCGCATCAAGGAAAATCATATCCATTTCGCCATCTTCTGCTCTCCCCATAACCCCTGCGGCCGGGTCTGGGAAAAGTGGGAAATCGAAAAGGCCATGGAAATCTATCGGGAAAATCAGTGTATCGTGGTTTCCGACGAAATCTGGTCCGACCTGATTCTGGACGGCCATACCCATACCCCCACCCAGTCCATTTCTGAGGACGCGAAGATGCGTACCATCGCCTTCTACGCCCCCACTAAAACCTTCAGCCTGGCGGGACTGACCACTTCCTATCACGTGGTCTACAATCCCTATCTCCGGGATCGCCTGGAAAAGGCCGGCAGCCTCTCCCATTATAACAGCATGAACGTGCTCTCCATGTACGCCCTCATCGGCGCTTATTCCGAAACCGGCCTGCGCTGGGTCAACGAGCTGTGCCATGTGCTCACCGAAAACGCCGCCTATGCCTGCGATTACATTGACGCGCATTTCAAGGGCGTTTCCGTGGCCCGGCCCCAGGGCACCTATATGCTCTACCTGGACGCCCATGAATGGTTGAAAGAGCATCATTGCGATATGGATTCCCTGCTGCGCAAAGGCGCGGAAGTGGGCGTCATCTGGCAGGACGGCCGGGGCTTCAAGGTGCCGGATACCATCCGCCTGAACCTGGCGCTGCCCCTCTCTCAGGTAAAGGAGGCCATGGATCGCCTGGATAAATATGTATTCAACGCCTGAGATTTCTCTCTGACAACGAAACGGCCCCCCGCCGCGCATGCGCGGCGGGGGGCCGTTTGCGGGGGAGGGCCCCGGCCCTCCCCCGCACCCCCTCCCGGGAAGGGCGGAGCTCGCTTCGCTCGCTCCGCCGCGCCTGGGGCCCGCCGCTTGCGCGGCGGGCTCCAGCGCGTGGACAAACTGCGTTTGTCCACGCGGATA
>CACXHB010000147.1 GCA_902767315.1 uncultured Eubacteriales bacterium | reverse complement strand
GTGTCCATTCAGTCGCAGATCATCAACCTGCTCTATGATCTGCGCGAGGAGAGGAACCTGACCTACCTGTTCATCACGCACGATCTGTCGGTCGTCAAGTATATTTCCGACCGCATCGGCGTAATGTACCTGGGCAATATGGTGGAGCTGGCCTATTCTGAGGACATCTTCAAAAAGCCTGTGCATCCCTACACCCAGGCCCTGATTTCCGCCATTCCCACCACGGATCCGGATCAGGACAAGGAGCTGCCCATTCTGGAGGGCGACATCCCCAGCCCCATCAATCCCCCCAAGGGCTGCAAGTTCCATACCCGGTGCCGCTATTGCACGGAAATTTGCGAACATGCGGTGCCCGACTGGGTTGAAGTGGAAAAGAACCACTTCGTGGCCTGCCATCATCCGCTGCTATGATCCTGTTTCAGCGGAAATATGACCGGGCGCGGGCCTTCCAGAAGGAACAGCGGAAACAACGGGAAGGCAAAAACGCCGGCAGAGACGACGTGGAAATGGCCGACCTGCTGGAAAAGGGCGATACCTTCGCGCTGATCCTCTCGGCGCTTCTGACCATTGTGCCGGTGGCGCTGGTGGTGTTGGCGGTGTTGGCCGCGGCGGGATATTTCTTCATCGTTCGATAAGCGCAAAAGCGCAGTATTCACGAAAGTGGGTGCTGCGCTTGATTCTTTTTCGGGGATATTGTATGATATAAGTAACAAAAGCATGCTGGGGGAGACCATGGAGAAGGTGAAACAAAAATTGGGGGACGCGCGGCCCGACCGGCGGGAGATTTTTTCGGTGCCCAATGGCCTGAGCTTTCTGCGGCTGTGCCTGATTCCCTGGATTCTGTATTGTTACAATCAATTGGAGGCCACGAAGCTGGCCGCGGGGCTGTTCGCCCTTTCGGCGCTGATGGACGTGGCGGACGGCGCCATCGCCCGCAGAAGCCGGCGCATCACCCGGCTGGGGCGTATTTTGGACCCGGTGGCGGGAAAACTGACCCAGGCAGCGCTGCTGGTGAGCCTTGCGCCGGAATATAAGTGGACCTTTGGGCTGGCGGTGCTGTTTGCCGTGCGGGAAATCGTGGCGGCGGTGCTGCGGCGGGTGAGCCTGACGGAAGGGGAAACTCCGGTGGGCAACCGCTGGTATGCCCGGGCCGCCAGCGCGCTGATTTCCCTGGTCATGCTGGCGCTGCTGTTTTTTGAAGAAATGCCCGAATGGACGGCCAACGTGCTGCTGGGGGGCTGCGCCCTGGCCATTGTGGGCTCCTGCGGACTGATCTGCCGGGATTACGCCCGCACCCTGAAGGGGAAGATGGAACCCCGGCGCAAGCGGAAGCTTATCAAAAACGCCGTGCTGATTACCGGCTGGGCGGCGGTGATTGCGGTATGCATCGTGTTTAAGGATCGCATTACCGTGACGGACATTGTGGAGCACACCCCCCGCAATTCCCTGCTGGCGGCGGTGGTGATGCTGGCGCTGTTTGCCCTGAAGAGCATCTCGGTGGTGATTTACGGCTCCGCGCTGTACGCGGCCAGCGGGCTTCTGTTCCCCCTGCCGGCGGCGGTGCTGGTGAACCTCATGGGCACGGTGATTATGGTGTCCATTCCCTATTCCGTGGGCGCGGCCAATGGGGCGGAGATGCTGGAAAATCTGTTCCGCAAGCACCCCAAGGCGGCGATGCTGAAGAGCCTGCGGGCGGGAAGCGATTTCTTCTTCGCGCTGCTGGTGCGGCTGCTGGGGGTGCTGCCCGGGGACCTGGTGGGGGCCTATATGGGGGCCTCCGGGGTGCAATATCCCGCGTATCTGGCGGGAACGGTGCTGGGCATGCTGCCTTCCATGATTACATTCCCGCTGATGGGCATGAACATTCGCCGGGTGGGCTCGCCGGAATTTTTGATTTCCGCGGGCATTCAGGTGGCGATGTCGATTCTTTCAGTGATTTTGTATTTCGTATTGCGCAAAAAGAACAGGGAAGAGAAAGGAACGGAACATGAAGAGAATTGAACGCGTGCTGACGGCGCTTCTGTGCCTGGCCCTTTTGCTGATGACGCCGGTTTCTCTGGCGGAGGGCGAGACCAAAACCGCGACCATACTGTTTACCCACGATATGCACTCCCACTTTCTGCCCGTGAATACGGAAGACGGTGGCCAGTCCGGCGGATACGCCCGGCTGTATACCCTTTTGCAGCAGCAGCGGGCGGAATACGCGGCGGACGGCGTGATTACCGTGGACGCGGGCGACTGGTCCATGGGCTCTCTGTTCCAGACGATTTTTACCACCTCCGCGGCGGAACTGCGCATTCTGGGCAGCCTGGGCTATGACGCTACGACTTTCGGCAATCATGAATTTGATTTCCGCCAGCAGGGCCTTTCCGCCATGCTGCGTTCCGCCTGCGCCGCCCGGGACGCGGGGGAGACGCTGCCCCTGATCGTGCAGGCCAATTACTGGCCGGACGAGCCGGGACAGGAGGGCTATACCCCGGACGATGACGTAGCCCGGGAGGCTTTCGAGGCCTACGGCGTGCAGGAATACGCCATTTTGGAACGAAACGGCGTGCGCTTCGGCGTGTTCGGCCTGCTGGGATCGGACGCTCACGGGGATTCGCCCATGTCCGGCATGCATTTTGAGGAGACGGCTCAGGCCGCCAGGGCGGTTCTGCAGGCCTTTGAGGACGAAGGCGGCGTGGATTTCGTCATCTGCCTTTCCCATTCCGGCACGGACGACGCGGATGTGACCTCCGCCCGGTCCGAGGACTATCAATTGGCCAAGGCGGTGGACGGCATTGACGTGATCGTTTCCGCCCATACCCATTCCACCCTGAACGCGCCGGTGGAGGTCAACGGCACCTGGATTGTCTCCGGCGGCTGCTACAGCGAAAATCTGGGTAAGCTTCGCCTGGAACGGGACGCTTCCGGAAAGACCCATTTGCTGGAATACGCGCTGATTCCCGTGGACGAAACCGTCGGGGAGGATCCTGAAATTGCCGAAATCATCGGCGAATACAAGGCGGAAGTGGCGGAAAATTATCTTTCTGAATTCCCGGGGATGGATTCCTTTGACAAGGTGATTGCCCATCTGGATTTCAACCTGGACCAGCCCGGCGGGGAACTGGCGGACAAGGCCCTGGGCAATCTGATTACCGAAGGCTATCTTTACGCCATGGAAAACCTGGCCGGGGAAGGCTATGACCCGGTGGACGTGGCGCTGGTGCCCCGGGGCGTCATTCGCGGCAGTTTGACCGCCGGGGATGTAACCGTCAGCCAGGCTTTCGATGTGCTCTCCCTGGGCGTGGGGGCCGACGGCAGCGCGGGCTATCCCCTGGTGAGCATCTATCTCACCGGCAAGGAATTGAAGACCGGCATCGAAATCGACGCGTCCATTTCCCCGCTGATGGAAATCGCTCAGCTGTACACCACCGGCCTGAAGTGGGAATTCAACAATCACCGGATGATCTTCAACCGGGTCAGCGAAATTTCTCTGGTGCTTCCGGACGGCTCCACCCGGGAAATTGAGGACGATAAGCTGTATCACGTGGTCACCGGCCAGAATTGCTGCCAGATGCTGGGCAAGGTGACGCAGCTTTCCAAGGGGCTTCTGTCCGTGACTCCCAAGGATCGCTTCGGCAACCCCATCGACGACGGCGGCACCTACGACAGCTGCATCATCTACGGCAAGGGCGGCGAGGAGCTGAAGGAGTGGTATGCCTTCGCGGCGTATCTGGAATCCTTTGAGGACACAAACGGCGACGGCGTGGCGGATGTTCCGGATTCCTACCGGCAGCCCAAGGGCTGGAAGACCCGGGACGACAGCATTTCCCCGGCGGCACTGTTTAAAAACAGCAATAAGTTCACCTGGATCGCCGTGGGCGCGGGACTGCTGGTGCTGGCGCTGATCGTGCTGATTGTGCGCGGATGCGTGCGTCGCCACCGGAGAAAGAAAAAGGCTTAATAAAACGCGATACATGCATATTTCGGCTAAAAATCATCTCTGAACAGAGATATATGAATTATTTCTCGCGTTGAAATGCCATCTATCTGGTGGAAAGTAACGAACTTGTAATGAATTCCGCTGAAAAATTAGGATGGGTTTAAATGTTGGTAAATGATGGGATTTTGCTGGAAATGTTCATATATATTTTGTAGAATAGAATCAAGCGCCGCGGGTAAGCGACAAAAGTGGAGATGAATGTTATGAAGGCCGTGAATATCAAACTGAGTTTGGCCGAAAACGTGAAGAGCTTCGTGAATATCGCCAGCCGGTATCCTTACGACATTGATCTTCGCGTGGGACGCCACGTGGTGGACGGAAAGTCCATCCTGGGCATTTTCAGCCTGGATCTTTCCAAGCCCATCACCCTGGAGGTTTATTCGGACAATTGCGACGATCTCATGGACGAGATCAAGCCGTTCATCATCGGGTAAGAACGGCGACAAAAAGGCGGGCGCATCCGTTATGAGTGGGATGCGCCCGCCTTTTTGTTATTGAGCGATCAGCCAGTCCACCGAGGAATCGAACCAGCTCGGCTGCTTCCGTTCGACAGGCTGTTCCAGTTCCGGATGATTTTGGTATAGCTCCTTCAATACCGGAGCGCTGGCGGGGTAAAGGTCGTAAGTCAGATAGGTCACATCCAGCCGCACCGATTCCGGCTGGGCTTCCCAGGCACGGACGTTGTATTCGGCAATGCGGGCGTTGATGTTGGCATAATTCAGAAGCACCCAGCTTGCCGCCACGATCATCAGTACCGGCGCGGCGATTTTTAGCCGGGGCCGCAGGGCCTTTGCCAGCGCGGCGCTCAGCGCTATCGCCAGGGCCAGCATGCCCCACAGGGTGACCACCCGAAGAATGGACAGCCCGAAGGCCTGCACGTACAGCGCCATGCGCCAGGCGGCGGAAACCAGAATCACCAGCGTCAATAGGGTTACCAGCCCCGCCAGCCCCCGCACCGCCCGGCTTCCCGGCCAGCGGCACACGCAGGGGAGCACCACCATCAGCGTCAGAAACGCCACCGCCACCAGCTGGAAAAAGCCGCTGCGGGCGTATTGAGCGTATCCCTGAGCCGGAGCGCCCGCGGCAAAGAAGAGATACCGGAACTGCACATAGGCAAACAGCAGATACACCGCCGCCAGGGCCCCAAGTACCGTGGCGGGCATGGCCGCGTGAGCCCGAGAGGGCGTTTCCGGCTTTTCCTCAGGCGCGGACGCAAGACCCATGAAGCAGCACAGGGAACAGAGCATCAGCGTGCCCGCCACGAAGCGTATCGCCGCCCACAGCACCGTAGCGCTGTTTGTTGTCTGAACGGCGGAAATCAAGTTCTGAAAATATCCGCCGAACACGGAATCCGCGTCGGAGAGCAGCAAAACCACGATGACCAGCAGCGGAACGCACAGCATGACCCCCAGCAGAAAGCCCTTTATCCGGCGGTTTCCACCCCGTTCGAACAGCCCGGTCATGGCCTGAAAGGGCCGGGGCAGATAGCGGAACAGCCCGGCGACGCAGCGGCCCAGGCCACCCATCAGCCCCCGGAAGGTGAAAAGATTGGCCTCTCCCCGAAGCTCCAGACAGGTCAGCGCCATGAGGCCCAGCTGCACCGGCAGGTTCATCAGCCACAAATTTTCGTCGGCCCGCAGGGAGAATACCAGAGAAAGGGCCACGGTCAGCGTAAGCAGCGCAGTGCCCCGGCGGGAGAACTTTTTCCCGGGAGCGGCCCACAGAAGCAGCGCCGAAAACGTCAGCCCCACCCACAGTGTCATGCCGAAGCCCGGCAGAGTAACAAACCGGCCGTCAAAAATGCTGGGCTGGAAGATCACCCACAACAGAGAGGCCGCCGCCGTCAGCCCCAGCCCCAGCCACTGCCGGCGGGTAAAGCGGATTGTCTTTTCAGTTCCCATCTTCATCCTCCTTTTCGTAAATCAACAGGTCGCCGGGCTGACAGTCCAGCGCCCGGCAGATGGCCTCCAGGGTGGAAAAGCGCACCGCCTTGGCCTTTCCGTTTTTCAAAATGGACAGGTTCGCCATGGTGACCCCCACGCGGTTGCTCAGCTCAGTCATGCTCATCTTCCGGCGGGCCAGCATTACGTCCAAATCTACGCGAATCGACATCACGCGCCCTCCTTCAGATGGTCAGATCGTTTTCTTCCTGCAAATCCACCGCGTAGCAGATCAGCCGGGAAAGCCCGTAGGCCACAATAGCCACCGCCGCGCTGGCCACGCCCAGGGCCGCCGCCAGCAGATATGCCGGGCCGATGTTCACCCTCCAGACAAGGGCCATGACCCCGCACAGCAGAAACCACAGCCCGCCGGCCCCCGCCAGCCACAGGGCGATTTTTTCCAGATCCTTTCCGTTTTTCCGGTGAAAGGACTGATTTTTTCCGATGCGCAGGCAGATGCGGAAATACAGCCCCAGGGCGGGATAATAGGGCAGAAAGGCCACGCAGGAGCCCAGACAGACGCTCTGAATTTGAGCGGAAGTCCCATTCCCCAGCAGCAATTCCAGGGTTCCGTGCCAGCCATAGCTGCGGCTCATCAGGAAAAGGGCCAACAGGGCGTAGCTGCCGAACAGCCCCGCCAGTATGCCCGCAAAAATCAGCAGGCGGGAAATTCTTTTGCGATTCATGGTATTTTCCCCCTCTCTGGGTGGGAGTATAGCATGGCCTGAAATGAAAGTCAATAGAAATATATCGAAAAACGATAAAATTTACTCGAAGAACGAAATATAAAAGCGCCGGAGCAATCGCTCCGACGCAATG
>CACXHB010000146.1 GCA_902767315.1 uncultured Eubacteriales bacterium | reverse complement strand
TGAAAGCGAAGAGACTCAGATGCGTTGTACTTTTTGTTGCCAGCGGTGGTTCTTCGATTGTTTACCGCTATTATGCGGTGTTGCCTTTGATTTCGTAATCGCAGGAAACGCTCCCGGAGCGGGCGGCGTGCATGCCCGCCTTCACCGGCAGATGCGCCGGATGGGTCAGATACGCCTTGTACGCGTCCCAGGATTCAAATACGGTAATCAGCGCCAGGTCGTAGGAACGCTCGGAATGCAGCTCGTCCCCGCCCGCTTCCAGGGAAACCAGCCCCGGAATCTTGTCCTTCATGCCGTAAAAAGCCTTCACCAGTTCCGGAATCTTTTCCTTGCATTCGTCCTTGATGGTGTAAAGAACCACGTGTCGAATCATGCCTTTTTCCTCCTACTCCATTCTATTGCCCCTGCAACCGCGCACAGTCCCGCCGCAGCCGTCGCCGCGCACAGCCAGAATAGCCACCCTAAATGATGAATCTCCAGATACGCCCACATCCCCGTTATGGGCTTGGGGTTCCCGTCCCGGTACACCTCGCATATTTCAAAACTGCTTAATATCCCCAGCGCAACAATCCCCGCCAGGGCGCACAGCCCGCCGCAGAGTCCCGCGCCGAACAGCATCCACGCGTGCTCCCTCCGCCGGGGCTTTTCCGCCGAAGCCGGCCCGTTCTCCTCCGCGTCGTCCTTCAATAGATAATCCGTCGTCACCCCAAACAACGCGCTCAGCCGCACCAGATTGTCCACGTCCGGCTTGGCCGCTCCGGATTCCCATTTGGACAGCGCCTGGCGGGATACGCCCACCTTTTCCGCCAGTTCCTCCTGAGTCCAGCCCTGCTTTTTCCGCTGGTGCTGTATTTTCTCGTTCATCGTCATGAAATACACCGCCTTTCCGAAAAAGCATAGCCTTTTTCCGGAAACATCTCAATCAACCGGGCTTTCCATCTGCGCAACCGCCGGTTTCCTTATACGGAACGGAAGCCCTTTCCGATAATCTCGCTGGTATTGGAAATAAACATGAACGCGTGTTCATCCATGGCCCGCACCGCCCGGCGCAGCAGCACCGCCTCCGTGCGTCGGCAGGCCACCAGCACCAGCTTCCGCGCCTGTCCGGTGTACGCGCCTTCGCCGTCCACCACCGTGGCGGAATGGTTCATGGTCTTGATGATGTATTCGCACACCTCGTGGGGCTTGGTGGTCACGATGGTGAAAAATTTGCACAGGTTGATGCTCTCAATCACACTGTCAATCAGAAACGCCTTCATCATCAGACCCAGCACCGAAAACAGACAGGTCTTGATGCCGAACACAAACACCGAACACAGGGCGATCACCGCGTCGGAAACCATCAGCGCGGTGCCGATGTTCATGGAAGTATATTTTTTCACGATCATGGCCACCACGTCCGTGCCGCCGGAGGACGCGTCCATGTTGAACATAATGGCCGAACCGATGGCCGGCAGCAGAATGGCGAAAAACAGCTCCAGCAGCGGCTGATCCGTGAAGGGCTTCGACATGGGATAGACCTTTTCCAACACCCAGATAATCAGCGCGTAAAGCACCGAGCAGTACACCGTGCGCAGGGTAAATCCCTTGCCCAGCACGATCAGCCCCACCAACAACAGCGCGTAGTTGATAATCATGTTCATGGTGGCCGGGGTGGCGAAGGTCAGCACCTCGCCCAGCAGAATGGAAATACCGCTGACACCGCCGGTGGTAAAGTGGTTGGGAAACTTGAAAAAGTACACGCCCACCGACAGCAGCGCCGTCGAAAGGGTCAATAGCAGATATTCCTTCACGTATTTCTTCATTTTGCAGCCGCCTTATCCATTTTTTCCGTAGAGATTATAGCGCAATCCTTATGAAATATCAACCATCATTAATAAAGAATCTCTTGAGATTCTATGGGCAGGTTGCTATAATAAGGAATATTCGGAATTATGTGTATTTTATTCGGAGGAAACTCGATGCGCGCACTCAAAGCTCTGGCACTTTTGCTGGTTCTGCTGCTTTTGCCCCTTCCCGCCCTGGGCGAGGAAGCGACCTACTCCATCGACGTGGACTGCTATAATAATATCGTCACCGTTTACCGCGCCTCCGACGGCGCGGTGGTGCGCCAGATGATCTGCTCCAGCGGCTCCGGCGCTTCCCCCTCTCCTCAGGGCAATTACGTCATGCCCGAACCCTATAATCGCCGGGAGCGGAAGGAATGGTATATCTTCGCCGAGGGCTACGGCAAATATGCCAGCCGCATCTGGGGCAATTATCTGTTCCATTCCTATCTTTTTAACGCCGAAGACGACGCCGCCGTCAATGAGGAATCCGTTATCAGCATGGGCACCAACGCCTCCCACGGCTGCATTCGCCTCTATATTGAAGACGCCAGGTGGATCAGCGAAAACTGCCTGCCCGGCACAAAGGTCCGGCTTTTCTGGGGCTCCACTCAGGAACTGTATCTGAAGGAATTGCTGATCTGCGATACCTTCCGTCTGGAGGACGGCGTAAGCTACGCCCGCTTCCTGGGCGCTGCGGAAAACGGCGACGAAATCGGCTACGGCGATACCGGGGAAAAGGTGCTTTCTCTGCAAAATACCCTGATTTCCCTGGGCCTTTACGCCGGGGAGGCGGACGGAACCTACGGCCCCGAAATGGTGCAGACCGTGCGCAGCCTGCAAACGGCCCTGAACCTGCCCGTCACCGGCGCGGCGGATTCCGCGCTTTTGACGCGTCTGTCCGGGGAAGACGCGCCGGTTTCCAACCTCTGTCCCCTTGAAACCGGCGATGAGGGCCCGGGGGTTTTGCTGCTCCAGTCCCAGTTGGCGAAAACCGGCTTTTATGAAGGAACCTGCACCGGCGTGTACGACGACGCCACCGCCCGGGCGGTGCGCTCCTTCCAGGCCCTCAATTCCCTTTCCGGCGACGGCGCGGCCACCCTGGAAACCCGTCAGGCCCTGGCCGATCTGGAAGCTTCTCTGGACGCTCAGTACGGCGCGGGCAATTACTCCGTTTCCTATGAAAAACAAATTTCCACCGTCTGGGTCACTGCTTCCCAGAAGCGGGTCAATCTCCGGGCCAAGCCTTCCACCGACAGCGCTATTCTGGATTATCTGGATCCCGGCTCCCGGGTGGAATTGCTGGAAGACCTCTCCGACGGCTGGAGCCAGATTCGCTACGGCGAAAACATCGGCTATATCAACACCATCTACCTGCGCCAGGCCGAGGAAGAAACCGTCATTCCCCATCTGACCGGCAGTGCCCCCGCCGCGGAAGCCGCCTTCGAAGGAACCGCCCTCGTTTCTAACGCCGTGCAGTATGGCCGGGGCACCTCTTCCAGCCGCATGCTGGTGCGGGCTCAGCCGGATTCCTCCTCGGAATGCGTGCGTAAGCTCATGTCCGGCACGGTGGTAAAGGTGCTTTCCGTGGAAAACGGCTGGGCGGAAATTTCCTACGCCAACGTCACCGGCTATGTCAACGCTTCCTACCTGAGCCTTTTCACCCGTTACGAAATCACCGGCAGCCTGCGCCCCTGAACGGCCGTTCCACAAGATGAAAGAGGTGTTTTTGATGATCGGCAAACGAATCGTCCTGATGCTTTTGTGCCTGTGCCTTCTGTGCACGTCGCTGCCCCTGGTCGCCGCGGCGGAATCTCCCTATTACATTCGGGTGGATCTCACCAATAACATCGTCACCGTCTACAGCACCCTGGACGATTCCGTAGTGCGGCAGATGATCTGCTCCGGCGGCATGGCCCGATACAAATCCCCCCGGGGCACCTACACCATGCCCACCCAGCGGAAAAAGTTCGAGCGCAGCGACTGGTATACCTTCGAAGACGGCTACGGCAAATTCGGCAGCCGCATCGTGGGCAGCTACCTGTTCCATTCCTATCTGTTCCATTCCAAAAACGACGAAGACGTGGACTGGGAAACCTACGCCGCCATGGGCACCGACGCTTCCCACGGCTGCATTCGCCTCTATATCGAAGACGCCAAGTGGATCGCGGATAACTGTCTTGCGGGCACCAAGGTCACCCTTTACGATAACGACACCCGCTACGATTATCTCAAGGAACTGCTCTATCAGCAGACCTACACCATCGACAGTGGTAAAACCTACGCCGAATTCGTCTGCATGGCCTCCAACGATACGGAGCTGGGCTATTACAGCAAGGGAGAACCCGTCACGGATCTGCAGAACCGTATGATCGCCCTGGGCCTCTATGCCGGGGAAGCCGACGGCTTCTACGACGAAACCATGGTGCGGGCCATCAAGGCCATCCAGACGGTGCTGGGCCGCCGCCCCACCGGCGTTGCGGACAATGAACTGGTAGAAATCCTCATGTCCGACGACGCGCCCACCTCCACCATCTCCACCCTGGAGCCCGGCATGTCCGGCCCTGCGGTGCGCTCTCTGCAGCAGACCCTGGCGGCCCTGGGCATTTATGAAGGCACGCCCTCCGGCACGTATGACCAGGCCACTGCCGACGCGGTGAAAACCTTCCAGACCCTCATGGACGAACCCGCCGACGGCATTGCGGATGCGGCGCTGCAAAGCGAAATGCTTTCCGGCTTCGCCCGGCTGGAGGCGGAATTCGGCGCGGACGGCTTTGCCCTTACCTATGAGGAACAGGTGGTGGAGACCGCCGTCATCGATTCTCAGAAGCGCATCAACCTGCGCGCCAAGAAAAGCACCGACAGCACCATCCTCACCCATCTGGATCCCAATACCCAGGTCACCATTGAGGAAAAAGGCGATTCCTGGACGAAAATCACCGTCGGCAGCAATACCGGCTATGTCAAAAACAAATATCTGAAAATCACCCAGAATACCGTGCGGGTGCCCAAATACGTGGCCGCCGACGCTTCCCATCCCGCTCTGCCCGAAACGGTGTACGGCGATAAGGTCATGCGCACCCAGGTGGTGGCCTACGGAAAGGTCAACACCGAGGATCGGCTCTACATTCGCGAATCTCCCTCCAACGACGCTACCGCCGTTTTCATGCTTTCCAGCGGCGCCACCGTGAAAATCAATTCCGTCAACGACGGTTGGGCTTATGTCACCTACGGCGGCAAAAGCGGCTTCACCCGCCTGAAATATCTGGACGCATGGAAAACCGTGGAGCTGATGGGCAGCTACCTCTCCGCCGGCACGGACTTGGCCGCCCCGGCGGAGGCCGACGAAGCGGTGTATGCCCTGGTGACCGACGAATCCGGCGCGGTGCTGCGGGGCGTCGCCTCCGCTTCCGGAGAAGCCCTTTCGGAAATTCCCACCGGCGAACAGGCGGAAGTCATCTTCCAGAGCACCTCCTGGACCCAGGTGCGCTGGGGCGATCAGGTGGGCTATGTGTCCAACGACCATGTGCAAGTCGGTACCCAGGCGGAGCTGGACCAGTACCTGGCCGCCTATCAGAAGGCTGCGGAGGTCTTCGCCATCGTCAACACCGGCGCGGACGCGGGCCTGAACCTGCGTCAGGCGGCGGACGCTCAGGCGGAGGTGCTCCGGGTGCTGGACAACGGTTCCATCGTGACCCTGCTTTCCGATGACGGAACCTGGAGCCAGGTCAGCATCAACGGTCTGACCGGCTACGTCATGAGCCAGTACCTCCGGCCGGTGACGGATTCCGGCAATACCTTCGACCCGGTGGAAGCCGGCTACGAGCCCGTGGACGAGGCCGACTACTCCGGCTGGGACGACCCCTCCGGCCAGACTGATGAAACCGGCGAAGCCGTCCCTGCCGACGACGCGGACGGCCCCCTGGAAAATACCGACTGACAGAAATCGGCAGCCTGCTTTTGCAACAGGCTGCCGGTTATTGATTGCCTCGAAAATATCCCACGCCAAAGAAAATTTATCCGGAAAATCTACGGTTGTTGGCCGGGAATCACACGCTGTTTGCAGGCGATTCTACCCTGTAAATCATGCGTTTTCCAGCGCCCCCTGCTGAATCTCCCGGGCGGTATAGACGGGAATCCCCGCGGCCTTCAGCGCCGCGGCCGTCACGCCGTCGCCCGGCACCAGGCCGCCGTCGAACAGCCCGTTGTGCACGCTGCCCGCGCCGCAGGAAGGGCTTCTGTCCTGCAAAATAGCGCAATCGCACTTCAGCATCCGGCACACCTGCACCGCCGCCGCCGCGCCCTTTTCGTATTCCGCCGTCACGTCTTTTCCGCTTTTTGTGCGCACGCGTCCCTGAAATATCTCCGAAGGCTCCCGGGGTGTGGGCAATCCGCCGTAGATTTCCGGACAGAAAGGCACCAGCTGATGCCTTTCGCCCAGGGCCAGCACGGCGGCGTTTTCCTTTTCCCGGCCGTCATATCTGCAAAAAATGCCCATCAGACAGGCGCTGACAAAAATTCGCATGGTTTTTCTCCCTGTTTCGCGTTCTGTGTATGCCGATTATTCCCCGGTTTCCAGCGCCAGCCAGAATTCCGAGCCCTTGCCCGGTTCGGAATTCACGCCAATTTCTCCGTGCATTCGCTCCACGATGAGCTTGGCAATGGCCAGGCCCAGGCCGGTGCCGGTGGTGCGCATACGGGATTTATCCACCTTGTAGAAACGTTCCCAAATATAGGGCAAATCCTTGGGCTGAATGCCGCAGCCGGTATCCCGAACCCCCAGCACCACCCGTTTTTCCTCCCGGCGGCCGAAGATCGTGACGCTGCCGCCGGCGGGGGTAAAGCTCAGGGCGTTGTCCAGGAAAATGGTCAAAACCTGCAAAATTCTGTCCTCATTGCCCTGACAAATCAGCGTTTCCCGGGCCTGCACCCGCAGATCCACCCCGGCTTCCGCGGCCGTTTTCCGCACCCGGGCGGCGGCCTCCTCCAAGATGAAATTGACTTCCATTTCCTCGGTTTCGATGGTCATTCGGCCGTCCTGCAGCCGGGACATGTCCAGCATTTCCCGAATCAGCTTTTCCAGGCGAATGGTTTCTTTATAAATAATCTGATAACAATCCTGTTTTTCCGCTTCCGTATCGAACACGCCGTCGATCAGCGGCTCCACCATGCCCCGAATGCCCGTCAGGGGCGTGCGCAGCTCGTGGGAAATATTGGCCACGTAATCCTTGCGCATCTGCTCCAGACGCTCCGCCTCGGAAACGTCCCGCACCAGGCATTCCGCGCCGATAATCACCTTTTCCTCGCTGTGCAGGGGGGATACGATGGCCATCAGCTTGCGACCGTCGGAGGTCTGATATTTTCCGGTTTCCCGCACGCCGGTTTTCATGACCCGGTGCATCATTTCTCCGTAAAAGCAGTCGATTCCCACAATTTCCGGGGCGGCGTCCAGTTCCAGCATTTCCAGAAAGACCTGGTTGCAATGCAGGGTGCGCATATACCAGTCCGCGGCGATGATGCCCTCGTCGATGCCGTTGACCAGCAGCTCCAGTTTGTCCCTTTCCTGGCGCAGATTGCCAATGGAATGCTTCAATCTTTGGGAAAGCACGTTCATCACGTTGGCCAGTTCCCGCACCTCGTCGCAGCCGGAGGCCTCGATATATTCCCCGTACTGCCCCTCCGCCAGCTTCCGCGCGCCCTCGGTGGTCTGCAGGATGGGCCCGGTCAGCTTGCGGGAAAGCAGCCCCGCGATGATTACCGCCAGGGGCAGGGAAATCAGGAACACCCGCAAAAGCGTCTGAAAGGTGGCCGATACCTGTTTATTAAAGGAATCCATGGGTTTCATCAGCATCACGCCGGCCGCCACGTCGCCTTCCGCGTTGCGGATGGGCGCACCCGCAAAGGCCACTTCCCCACGCACGAAATTGAAGGTGCCCGTTTCGGCCACTTCTTCGCCGGAAAGGATGCAGGCAAAGAAGTATTTATCCAGGCCGTCCAGCACCAGTTCCCAGCGGTATTCCACGCCATAGCCGGTAATAATATAAGAAAAATCGTATTCCACATCCGCAGAGGGGGTATAGCGAATGCCCTCCTGATCCGGCTGGAAATACACCACCGTGGCGTCGAAAAGCTCGCCGTAGGCGTCCATGCGCTCCTTATTATAGGCGATTTCCGGAAAGGATTCCTCCCGCTGGCACAGATTTCGTGCGCTGACCAGCAGGCTCTGTTTGAAGGTATCTTCCAGATTCCGGGTGACCTGAATGTACGTCAAAATCGACGCGAAGAATATCACCACGAAAACCAGCAAAATGTGGCTCATGGTCGTCTTCGCGCCGATGCCTTTGAGATTCCATTTGAAATAAACCGGCTTACTCATCCATCCTCTTCCATTTCGAAGCGATAGCCCACGCCCCAAACGGTCTTGATGTCCCAGTTATTGCCGGGGCGGCAAAGCTTGGCCCGGATGCGCTTGATGTGGCTGTCCACCGCCCGGGTGTCCCCCAGGAAGTCATAGCCCCAAATGCTCTGCAGCAGGTGTTCCCGGCTGAAAACCATGCCGGGATTTCCCGCCAGGGTCCAGAGAATTTCGATTTCCTTGGGGGTGCAGGGAATGACCTCGTCCCCCAATTTCACGATAAAAGCGCTCATGTCGATATCCAGATTGCCCGCCACCAGATGGGAGCCTTTGCTGCTTTCCGTCAATTCATGGATGCGGCGCAGAACGGCTTTGATTCTGGCCACCACTTCCCTGGGACTGAAGGGCTTGGTAATATAATCGTCCGCCCCCAGTTCCAGCCCCAGCAGCTTGTCAAATTCGTCGCCCTTTGCAGAAAGCATAATAATCGGAACGTTGGAATCCTTTCGCGCCTCCCGGCAGACCATCAGTCCGTCCATTTTTGGCATCATAATATCCAACAGCATAATGTCCGGGCGATATTTCCGGACGAAAGCAAGGGCTTCTTCCCCATTGTAGGCGGAGAGCATCTGATAACCTTCCCTACGGAAATAGGCATTCAGGGACTGATGCACGTTTACGTCATCGTCCGCCACCAGAATGCGATACCCGCTGCGGAAATCTTCCATAATACAATACCCTCCCTCTTTTGACTTCATTTTACCCCAAAAATTTGTTTTTTCTGCGGCGCGGATTCGCATTTCCATTCGCGCCTGACTCGAAAGAGCTACTATTTATTATATCGTATCCCTATGTTCTGTCAACTCCCATCGCCCCCGAAATTCCCAGCATTTTTTACATTTTTCCGTAAAATAATATGTCCGGCGAAAGGCGGGAAAAACATGACGACGCTGAAGGGCCTGCGGGGATTGCAGGTAATGGTGGGCGAAAAGTGCGTGGGCCGGGTGGTGCAGGGGGCGCTGTGCGATTCCCTGCGGGCGCTGGACGGATTGTGGCTGGACCGGGGCGTGCGGGGCATGCGGTTTCTCTGCGCGGAACACATCCGCGTCATCGGCGCTCACTGCGTGGTGGCGGATGACGCCGGTCAGCGGTTGAAAATGAAGCCCCGGAGCATGCTTCTGCGGGCGATTTCCACCGACGGCGCACGCCTGGGGGCCATTGCAGACGCGGCCTTTGACGAAACCTCCCTGGCCGTGAAGCACCTGATTCTTTACCGAAGCTGGACGGACGCCTTTCTGGGGGGCGTTCCCGTGACCGCCTTTTGCCGCGATCTGGATTCGGATCGCGTCATCGTTTCCCAATCCCTGTCCGAAAAGGAGGAAGAGCCATGAAATGCAGTGCATTGGGCGTATTCGCCCTGGGCGCGGCCTTCGGAACGGCCGCCGCCGTGGCCGTAGCCGCCGCGGACCCCGGCATGCGCCGGCGGATGTGCGCCAAGGCGGAACGCATGAGCCGCAAAGCCGTGCGGGCCGCGGAAAGCTGGATGAAGTAACTTCTCCCGGGAGAGGGCCGTTCCCTCTCCCCCCATCCTCTTTTTCAAAGGAGACGGCCATGCTGCAAAAATTCCGGGCCATGGCCCCCGCCCTTCTGCTGATCGCAGGGGCGCTTGTTTTGCTGATTACGCCCGTAGGCCGGGCGGCGGCAGGGGTAGCGCTGCTGGCGGCGGGGCTGGCATTTCTTCTGACGCCCCTGTGCGCCGCTTTGGAAAAGGGCCTTCCCCGGCCGCTGTCCGCCGCCCTGTGCGTAATACTGATGGCGATATTGCTGGCGGGGGTGGCCGCGGCCATCGTGCTGCCGCTGGTGAGCCAGGCCGGGGACATGGCCGGACGGCTGACCCGGGAAATGGAAAGGGCGGCGGCTTTTCTGCAGAAATTGCGT
>CACXHB010000145.1 GCA_902767315.1 uncultured Eubacteriales bacterium | reverse complement strand
CGGAGCATCGCGACGGCATGGCCAAGGCTTCCCCGGAAAATCAGGAAATCTGGCGGAAGATGCTGGAAAACAGCGTGTCGTACGTGTTCATCGGCGATCTGGACCGGGATATCGGGCATACGCTGCTGCCGCAATTCTACGCCGGGGAGCTTTCCGCGGAGGAATTCGGCGCAATGTGCCAGCGGCGGGCCAATATGGTGCTGGGGGAATAACAAATGCAGCAAATTTCATCCAATCGACGGCTATGCATGGCGGGGTTTCCCGCCGTGCTGGCCTTTTTGTTGATTTATATCTTCCCCATGGGCATGACCATGGTTTATTCCTTTCTGGAAAACAGCTTTTCCAAGACGCCGGTGGGCTTCGACAATTACGTCTACGTGTGGGGAAAGCCCTCTTTCCAACAGGCGCTGCAGAACACGGCTTCGCTGACGGCGGTGCTGCTGACGGCTTCCATGGCGCTGGCGCTTTTGCTGGCGTATCTGTTGTGGAAGCACCCGGGCGTGGGCAAGACGGCCGCGGCGGTGCTGCTTCTGCCGCTGCTGGTACCCTCCGGGGCCATCACGCCTTTGTGGCAAAAGCTGTTTGACACTTCGCCCTTCAGCAGCGACGCGCGCTGCTACGCGGCCATTACCAGCCTGTTTCTCTGGAAATACGCCGGGGCCGGGGCGCTGATTCTCCGGTCCGGGCTGGACGGCATCGCCCCGGACGTGCTCAACGCCGCGTCCATGGACGGCGCGGGGCCGGTGAAGAGCTATCTTCAGGTCTGTCTGCCCATGCTGCGGCGGGAAATTTCCCTGACGCTGCTGCTGTTTCTGATGTTCGCCTTCCGAATTTACAAGGAGAGCTATCTGCTGTTCGGGGAATATCCCAGCGAAAAGATGTACCTGATTCAGCATTACATGAACAATCAGTTTATGAAGATGAATTTCCAGTACGTGGCGGTGAGCGCGGTGAGTCTGGCGACCCTTTCCCTGGCGACCTACGCGCTGGCCTACGCCGTAATGCGCAAAAAGGAGGGGCAGATATGAAAAAAATCTCCGGCGTTTTGCTGATTCTGCTGACGGCGGCCTTCGCCCTGCCGCTGGCGGCGCTGATCTATCTCTCCTTCCGCAGCGGAGACGGCTTCGGTCTGGAACAATACCGGCGGGCCCTTTCGGACGCTGAATTTCTCCGGCGGCTGAGCTGCTCCTGCCGCATTACCCTGCTTTCCCTGGCGTTCCATCTGCCGGTGGCGCTGATCTGCGGGCTATTGCTGGCCCGGGGCCGATTCCGGGGAAGAACGGGGCTGAGCATGCTGTTTGTGCTGGCGCTGCTGCTGCCCTTTCAGGTGATCATGCTGCCGGTATATAAAATGAGTCTGGCATCAGGGCTTTACGACAGCTACTGGTCGGTAGTGCTGCTGGCGGCCTTCGCGCCCCTGGGCACGCTGATCTCGGTGGTGCTGATTCGGGGCGTTCCCGAAAGTCAGTGGGAGGCTGCGTCGCTGGAGACCAATTCCCTTTTTGAAACCATGCGGCTGGTGATTTTGCCGCAGATTCTGCCGGGGCTGGCGGTATTGGGGCTATTGGTCTTCGCGGACACCTGGAACATGGTGGAACAGCCGCTGATCCTTTTGCCCACTCCGGAAAAGCGGCCCCTATCCCTGGCCTTCAACGACATTCTGAAAACCAACACGGATTATCTCTACGCCGGTTCCGCGCTGTACGCGCTGCCCATTGTGGCGGTGTATTTTCTGCTGTTCGGATTCAGCGCCCGGCGGAAAATCCGCTGATTTAAAATTCCCCGAGGCTGCTTTGCGAGCTTCGGGGAATTTTTCAGCCGATGGTCTTTTTTAATTCTTCCGTCCAGGCGCGGTTGACGGGGCTGGTGGTGGGAAAATGCACTTCCAGCGCCCGGTTGACATATTCCCGGGCCTTATCGTCCCTGCCCAGGTCGTGGGCGATGGCCGCCATGCCCGCCAGCGCGGGGGAATAGCGGGCGTTCATGGCAATGGCCTGCTTGAAGCGGGCCTTGGCCGCGTCCACATCCTGCTGATAATAATTCAGCCAGCCCATGTTGTCAATGGTGGAAATATCCTCGTCGTCGTACTCCATGGCCTCCTGCATGAAGGCCTCGGCGGCGGCGTAATCGCCCTCCTGATGGGCCTTGTCCACCAAAATCGCACCCATTACCGTGTAATACAGCCCGATCTTGGCAAATTCAGCGGCCTTGGTCATGTCCTCCAACGCCTTGTCGATATATCCCAGTTTCCACTGGCACACGGCGTGGTTGATGCGCAGGTGATACTTATCGTCCGGGGTCAGGGTACGATCCGGGAAGATTTTCACGATGATGTCCTTGGCCCGGGCGTACTGGCCGTCCCGCATCAGCAAAACGCAGAAGCCCGTGAGGATTTTGGGGCTGTTCTCCCCCGCCGCTTCCGCCTGCTGATACAGTTCCATGGCCTCGGCGTAACGCGCCTCGGATTCGGCCACCTTGCCCGCGTCGTTCAGGCGATTGGCGGCGGCGTGGGTGCGATAGGCCTTCACGCCGGGATTTCCGGTTTTAAACAGATCAAATAGACTCATTGCATTGTTTCCTTTCGCTGTTTTTCAATTTTGTCCAGAAGCCGCGCCTCCCGCTTTTCCAGGGCGGGGCGTTCCTCCGGCGGGGCAAGGGCCAGGGCCTGACGGGTGTGCTCCAGCGCGCCCATCAAATCCCGAATTCGGTGTTCGTATATTTTTGCCAACTCTACATGGGGCCAGGCGCCCATCTGCCCCCGGCGCAGCATGCGCTCCAGGGTTTCCCGGGCTTCCTCCACGTCGCCATTGCGCAGGCTCAGCCGGGCAAGGCGCATATTGGCCTGCCCCGCCACGGCCTTTTCCCGCAGAGAGGCCAGGGAAATTGCCCGCCTGGGCGCCGCGCTGAGCCGGTAAAGAGCCCGCGCTCCGGCGCTTTCCCCCTGACGTTCCAGCACCTTGCCCAGGCTGAAAAGGTCCTGCACGGAGGTCTGCTTCTCCGGCGCGGCGTAGACTTGCAGCAATTTATCCAACAGAAGCCCCAGGGAGAGGATGTCCTGGCGATTGTGGGCAATGATGTCCTCCACCAGAGAAAGATCCCCGGTTTTCAGGTATTGAAAATACCGTTCCGGCACCTGCGCCCCGGGAAGGTCGTTTTCCCGGTTCAGGCCCAGAATCCGCTGTTCCACGTTGGAAAGCCGGCAGCTTTCGATGCGCATTTTCCAGGCCCGGCGGGTGGGCGAAAGCAAATCCAGATTAAACAGCTCCGGATAATCCCGCATGCGGTTCATGACAAACCGCGCCTGCAAAAGGGGCATGTCGAAGGTGCGTCCGTTAAAGGTGACCACGCAATTATGCTGTTCCATCAGCGCCCGCAGCCGGTAAAGCAGGTCCGGCTCGTCGGGATAATCCCGCATGAAGAACTGTTCCACCGTCATTCTTCCCCGGCGCACATAGCCCGCCCCCACCAGAAAGGCCACCGTGCCCGCGCCGCCGGAAAGCCCGGTGGTTTCCGTATCCAGAAAAAGGCATTTTTCAATATCGAAGGGACGGCCGTTCCAGCCCATGCGCCGCAGCGCCTCCGGAGCGGGGGCATACAGCCCCTCCGGCATGGGCTGGGTATGGGCATAGGTGATCAGCCCGCCCACCCGCTGGGGTGCGGCAGGCGCGGCGCCGGTCTGCTTCAACAGATTCAGCCGGTTGCGCAGGGAACTGGCCATTCGCATCACCTTCCTGCTTTCATTGTAGTAATCCATCCCGCCGTTGTCAAGCGCCTGTTTCTATGGTACAATGAAGACATGAATACGCTTTTATTGATTTTGGGCGGAATCAGCGCCCTTTACGGAATCTGGTTTGCGCTTATCGCCCTTCTGGGGGCCTTTCGCCCCCTGCCGGCCCGGAAGCACTTTGCGCCGCAAAAACGCTTTGCTGTGCTGATTCCCGCCCGAAACGAGGCGGGGGTGGTGGGCTT
>CACXHB010000144.1 GCA_902767315.1 uncultured Eubacteriales bacterium | reverse complement strand
TCAAACCGAAGATTTGAGACGCGGCACCTGGCGGGGGAGCTTGCTCCCCCGTCCACCAGCTTGTCAAAATCTTTTTTGACAAGCTGGTGGACGGGGCGGCGACGCTCCGGGTTTTTTATCGAACATCAGTTTAAATATCCTCCATGTTGTATACAATTAAAATGCAAAGTGTTATAATGATGGAAATTCCTTTGGAGGAGGGACGCGCTTGTTCGAATTGCATTCCAAATACCAGCCCACGGGAGATCAGCCCCAGGCCATCGAAAGGCTCACCGAAGGCATCCGGCAGGGGATGCACGATCAGGTGCTGCTGGGCGTAACCGGCTCCGGCAAGACCTTCACCATGGCCAACATCATCCAGAAACTCAACCGACCGGCTCTGGTCATTGCCCACAATAAAACTCTTGCGGCGCAGCTTGCGGCGGAATTTCGGGAATTTTTTCCCAACAACGCCGTGGGCTATTTTGTGTCCTATTACGACTACTATCAGCCCGAGGCCTACATCCCCTCCACGGACACTTTCATTGAAAAGGATTCCTCCATCAACGACGAAATCGACCGCATGCGCCACAGCGCCACCTCCTGGCTGGCGGAACGGCGGGACGTGATCATCGTGGCCTCCGTCAGCTGCATTTACGGCCTGGGCAATCCCGAGGAATACGAAGGACTGTCCATTTCCCTGCGGGAAGGCCAGCAGATGGAGCGGGACGATTTGCTGCGCAAGCTCATCGACATCCAGTTCACCCGCAACGATTTCGAATTCGACCGGGGTTCCTTCCGGGTGCGGGGGGACACGGTGGAGATCATTCCCGCCGCCGAGCAGGAAAAGGCCCTGCGGGTGGAATTTTTCGGGGACGAAATCGACCGCATCAGCGAAATCGAAATCCTCACCGGCAACGTGCTGCGGCACCTGAACCATGTGCTGATCTTCCCCGCCTCCCATTACGCCACGTCCAAGGACAAATTGGACCGGTGCATTGCGCAGATTGAAGAGGACCTGGAAAAAAGGCTGACTCAGTTCCGGGAGGAAGGGCGGCTGTTGGAGGCCCAGCGGCTGGAGCAGCGCACCCATTACGACATCGAGATGCTCAAGGAAATCGGCTACTGTTCCGGCATTGAGAACTATTCCCGTTATTTCGACGGGCGGCAGGAGGGCGAGCCGCCGTTTACCCTGATGGACTATTTCCCCAAGGATTTTCTGGTATTCATCGACGAATCCCACGTCACCGTGCCCCAGATTCGGGCCATGTACAACGGCGACTACGCCCGGAAGCGCACGCTGATCGACTACGGCTTCCGGCTGCCGGCGGCCTTCGACAACCGGCCGCTGAAGTTCCACGAATTTGAGGAGCGCATCGGCTCCACCATCTTCGTTTCAGCCACCCCCGGGCCTTACGAAATGCAGCGCTCCCAGCGGGTGGTGGAACAGATCATCCGGCCCACGGGACTGCTGGATCCGGAGATCATCGTGCGTCCGGCGGACGGTCAGGTGGACGACCTGATTGGTGAGATTCGTGCCTGCGTAGAAAAGGATCAGCGGGTTTTGGTGACCACGCTGACCAAACGCATGGCGGAAAACCTGACGGGGTATCTGCGGGAATTGGACATCAAGGTGGAATATCTGCATTCCGACGTGGAGACTCTGGAACGGGTGCGGCTGATTCGCAGCCTGCGCCTGGGCGAATTCCACGTGCTGGTGGGCATCAACCTGCTGCGGGAGGGGCTGGACATGCCGGAGGTGGCCCTGGTGGCCATACTGGACGCGGACAAGGAAGGCTTTTTGCGATCGGAAACCAGCCTGGTGCAGACCATCGGCCGGGCAGCCCGAAACGTGGACGGCCGGGTCATCATGTACGCCAACGACATCACCGATTCCATGCGCAAAGCCATCGACGAAACCAACCGTCGCCGGGAGATTCAGCAGCAATACAATCAGGAGCACGGCATTACGCCCCAGACGGTACGCACCGCCGTGCGGGAATTGATGGAGGTATCCCGGGCGCCCGGAGAAACGGGCGCGCCGGAGATGGACGAAACCGAGCGGCAGATGGCCATCGACCGGCTGGAGGAGCAGATGCTGGCCGCCGCCGGCAACCTGGACTTCGAAAAGGCCGCCAGGCTGCGGGACGAGCTTTTGGCCCTGAAGGGCGAAAAGCCCATGGCCTCCGCCGAACAATCCCGCCAATCCCGCCGGAAAAGCACCAAACGCCGCCGGGCCTGACGCCGCAGACAACGAAAGGATTCAATTTTCATGGCAAATATGATCTCCATCCGCGGAGCGCGGGTGCACAATTTGAAAAACGTCTCTCTGGACATTCCCCGGGACAGTCTGGTGGTGTTCACCGGGCTTTCTGGTTCGGGAAAATCCTCGCTGGCCTTTGACACCATTTACGCCGAGGGACAGCGGCGATATGTGGAATCCCTGTCCTCCTATGCCCGGATGTTTCTGGGGCAGATGGACAAGCCGGACGTGGACTACATCGGCGGCCTTTCCCCCGCTATCTCCATCGACCAGAAAACCACTTCCAAGAACCCCCGTTCCACCGTGGGCACGGTGACGGAGATTCACGATTATCTGCGCCTTTTATACTCCCGCATCGGCATTCCCCACTGCCCCGTATGCGGCCGGGAAATCCGCCAGCAGACGGTGGATCAGATTGTGGACCAGATTCTCAGAAATCCCGAGCGCAGCCGCATTCAGATTCTGGCGCCGGTGGTGCGGGCGCGAAAGGGCGAACACACCAGGCTTCTGGAGGATTTTGCCCGGCAGGGCTATGTGCGCGCCCGGATCGACGGGGAAATCTACGAATTGAGCGAATTGCCGAAGATCAATAAAAACCAGAAGCACACCATCGAAATCGTGGTAGACCGGCTGGTGCTGCGGGAGGGCATTGAAACCCGGCTGACGGATTCCCTGGAAACCGCCATGCGCCTTTCCGGCGGGCTGGTGGTGGCCTCGGTGCAGGACGTGGGCGACACACTGTTTTCCCAGAATTACGCCTGTCCGGACTGCAACGTGTCCATTGAGGAACTCACGCCACGGATGTTCTCCTTCAACAATCCCTACGGAGCCTGTCCCACCTGTTCCGGACTGGGCGTATTGATGAAGATCGACCCGGCGCTGGTGATTCCCGACCCCTCCAAGTCGCTGAACGAAGGGGCCATTCACGTGACCGGATGGAACAGCGGCGACAGCGATTCCATGCTGCAGATGTATCTGCAGGCCATGGCGGAAAAATACGGATTTTCTCTGGATCAGCCCATTTCGGAAATCCCCAAGGACGCGCTGGACAAGCTGCTCTACGGCACTCGGGGGGAAAAGCTGAAGATTTCCTACAGCCGGGAGAGCGGCTCGGGCACCTTTGCCGCGCCCTTCGAGGGCATTGTCACCAGTCTGGAGCGGCGCTATCGGGAGACCAGTTCCGATTCCATGAAGGCCATGTACGAAACCCTCATGAGCCACGCCCCCTGCCCGGAATGCGGCGGCCAGCGGCTGAAGCGGGAGGTGCTGGCCGTCACCATCGGGGGCATGAACATCGCACAATTCAGCGATTTGTCCGTTTCCGCCGCGCGGCAGTTTCTGAAGGGCCTGCAATTGACGGAAAAAGAGGCCTTCATCGCCCGGCAGATCCTGAAGGAGATCGATTCCCGGCTGCAGTTTCTGGAGGACGTGGGGCTTTCGTACCTGACCCTCTCCCGCAGCGCGGGCACCCTTTCCGGCGGCGAGGCCCAGCGCATCCGGCTGGCCACACAGATCGGCTCCTCTCTGGTGGGGGTGCTGTACATTCTGGACGAGCCCTCCATCGGCCTGCATCAGCGGGACAACGAGAAGCTTTTGAACACGCTGAAAAATCTGCGGGATCTGGGCAACACCCTGGTGGTGGTGGAGCACGACGAGGACACCATGCGGGCGGCGGACTACATTGTAGACGTGGGCCCCGGCGCGGGGGTCAACGGCGGCGAAATCGTGGCCGCTGGCACCTGCGAGGAGATTATGAACAACCCCGCCTCTCTTACCGGCGCGTATCTTTCCGGCCGGCGGAAGGTGCCCACGCCGGATTTCCGGCGGAAGCCCACCGGATGGATCACCGTGAAAAACGCCCGGGCCAACAACCTGAAGGGCATCGATGTGCGCTTTCCTCTGGGCGTGATTACCTGTGTCACCGGCGTGTCCGGATCAGGCAAATCCTCGCTGGTGAATGAAATTCTGTTCAAGGCCCTTTCCCGGGACCTGAACCGTTCCCGGCAGCGGCCCGGCCCCCATGACGGCATTGAGGGCATCGAGCAGCTGGACAAGATCATCGCCATCGACCAGTCTCCCATTGGCCGCACGCCCCGCTCCAATCCCGCCACCTACACCGGGGTTTTCGACCTGATTCGCGAGCTGTTCGCCACCACCCCCGACGCAAAGGCCCGGGGATACAAGGCCAACCGGTTCTCCTTCAACGTCAAGGGCGGACGCTGCGAGGCCTGCAGCGGCGACGGCATTGTGAAGATCGAAATGCACTTTCTTTCGGACGTATACGTGCCCTGCGAGGTATGCAAGGGCAAGCGCTACAACCGGGAGACCCTGGAGGTACGCTACAAGGGCAAAAACATTTACGAAGTGCTGGACATGACCATTCAGGAGGCGTTGGAATTTTTCTCGGCGCTGCCGAAGATCGCCACGAAACTGCAGACCATGGTGGACGTGGGACTGGGATATGTAAAACTGGGACAGCCCTCCACGGAGCTTTCCGGCGGCGAGGCCCAGCGCATCAAGCTGGCCACGGAGCTGGCCCGCCGGGCCACGGGACGCACGGTGTACGTATTGGACGAGCCCACCACGGGACTGCACATGGCGGACGTGGAACGGCTGAACCAGATGCTGGAACGGCTGGCGGACGCGGGCAACACCCTTGTAGTCATCGAGCACAACCTGGACGTGATCAAAATCGCCGATCACATCATCGACCTGGGGCCCGAAGGCGGCTCCGGCGGCGGCACCATCGTGGCGGAGGGTACGCCGGAGGAAATCGCCCTGTGTCCGGAGAGCTACACCGGGCAGTTCCTGAAAAAAATGCTATAACCAAAAGTCGCCTGAAAGCGGGGATGATTCGCTTTCAGGCGACGATTTTATTTCATGGTCATGTCCTTGTCGGCGGGCAGCGCATCGGGCAAGGGGGCGGGCGCGTCCAGATACCAATAGGCCACGGATGTGTAATCGTCATACCGGGGGCCCGTCCAGCCCAGGTTATCCAGTGTCATGCGAAAATCCTTTTCGAAATAGACAGGATCCGGAACGTGCCAGCGATAGAGCAAAAAACGCTGCTGGGCATTATAAAATTCCCGGGGATTGCCCAAAATGGCGTACAGGCCCACGTACTGGCCGCTGAAGGTCTGATACTGCTTCAGGGCGATATCATTGCCAAAGCCGTACGCGCCGCAGAAATAATCCTCGGTGCCGGTGTAGTTCAGGGAGGGATACGCGTCGCCGTCCAGATACATTTTGGCTTCGCCCTCCACCCAGCAGGTGTTATTGCCATTGACCCCCACCGCCAGACTGAGGCCCGCAAAGCAGCCCCGACCCTGAATTTCCGCCACGGGATAGGCCCGGCCCCGGCAAACGGGGTGCTGCTGGCGATAGAGGGCGTGGAAATAGCCCGCGTCCTGAGGGACTTCTCCCCGCCAGCCGGAGATCATGTAATAGAGGGTTTCCGCCTGTGCGCCGCGGTTTTCCATGGTAATGCGGCAGCGGCGGCGGAAGGGCATTTGCCAATAGCAATTATACCCCCGGCCCGGGGCCACCAGCACCATGGCGGAATTCAGCACAGGATATCGGCCGTCCCGATCGGCAAAATTTTCGTCATAAGCGCAGCCGAAAAAGGCGGAAATGGGGGCCTCCACGCCGGGGAAGGCCTCGTTTTCCCAATAGATGCGCAAAACGAAATGATGGCCGATATAGCCGGTGAACCACATATGGGTGATCATGCCCGGGCCGGAAACCTCGCAGAGGGCGATGGTCTCTCCCGGGGCGATGGAGATGCAGGGCCGCAGCTTTTCGCAATCCCCGCCGCGGGTGCCGCCGTCGCGGGCGCCGGTGGGATTTTCCGCGGAAAAGGCGAAGCTTTCCCGCCGGTGCAGTCGAAAAACATCCATGTTATTTCCTCCCGATCAGCGTCTGCCGTTTTTGCCCCAGCCGAAGACCTCGCCCAGAGCCTCGGTGACGGTATCCATGGCGTGCACGTGCATGCCCTCGGGGATGCGGGCGCCCCGCAGGTTCTGCCGGGGAATCACCGCGTGATCGAAGCCCAGGCGCATGCATTCGGAAAGCCGCCGCTCCACATGGGAAACCGAGCGCAGTTCTCCCGCCAGGCCCACCTCGCCCATGACGGCCCAGCCCTGAGGGATGGGCTGATTATGCCGGGAGGAAGCCACCGCGGCGCAGAGGGCCAGATCCGCGGCGGTTTCCGTAAGATTCATGCCGCCGGCGATATTGATATACACATCCTGATCGTACATGCGGATGCCCACCCGCTTTTCCAGCACCGCCAACAGAAGCGCCAGGCGGCCCTGGTCCACGCCGCTGGCCATGCGCCGGGGATTGCCGAAGACCGTATTGGAAACCAGGGCCTGCACGTCCGTCAGCAGGGGGCGGGTGCCCTCCATGGCGCACATGACCACGGAACCGCTGGCGTTATGGGCCCGTTCGGACAGCAGGGCCTCGCTGGCGTTGGTGACCTCCTGCATGCCGGCCTCCTGCATTTCGAACATGCCCAGTTCATTGACGGAACCGAAACGGTTTTTCACCGCCCGCAGCAGCCGGTAATGATTTTCCCGGTCGCCTTCGAAATACAGCACCGCGTCCACCATATGCTCCAGCACCCGGGGGCCGGCGATGGAGCCTTCCTTGGTCACATGGCCCACCAGAAACACGCTGACGCCCGCCGCCTTGGCCAGGCGCATGAGGATGGAGGCGGATTCCCGCACCTGAGAAACGCTGCCGGGGGCGCTGGCCAGTTCCGGCAGGTACATGGTCTGGATGGAATCCACCACCATCACATGGGGCTTCAGCTGCTCCATGCGCTTTTCCACGGTGGTCATGTCGTTTTCGGAAAGCACGTAAAACCCCGATCCGGAAGCGCCCAGGCGATTGGCCCGCAGCTTGATCTGCCGGGCGGATTCTTCGCCGGAAACATACAAAACCGTGCGGCCGTCTTTGGCGATATTGGCGCACATCTGGGTCAGCAGCGTGGACTTGCCGATGCCCGGGTCGCCGCCCACCAGCACCATGGAGCCTTCCACCACGCCGCCCCCCAGCACCCGATCCAGTTCGCCGATGCCGGTGGTGAGCCGGGCCATGGCCTCGTCGGGAATATCGTCCACCAGCATCGCCTCCGCGCCGCTGCCGGGGGCCCGCTTTAACTTCTTCTCCGCCGGTTCCGGGGCGGCGGCGCGGGTTTCTTCCGTAAAACTGTTCCAGCTGCCGCATTCCGGGCATTTGCCCATCCAGCGGGCGGTTTCATAACCGCATTGATTGCAAACGTAAACGCTCTTTGCCTTCGCCATGCTCTTCTCCCGCTCTGTTTTTCTGTATTATATCATAGAGTTGAAATTTATGCGAGGATGCATTATAATAAATCAGATAATATCTAATTTTGCATTCATGGAGGTACTTCATGCCCGATTCCAAATCCGGCGGCAAGCATTCCATCCGTTCCATGACGGATGCGGTGAACGAGCTGCGCGATTTTGCCGGGGGCGAAAACGCCGGGGAAAGCCGCGGGGAGGACGCATCGCCCAAAGACGCTTCGCCCAAGAAACGGGTGTACGGCGACGAAAGCAAGCACCGGGCGGAACGCGCCGAAAAAACGCCCCGGCGGAAAAAGAAAAAACGCGCCAAAAAGCGCCCGGGCCTTCTGCACCGGCTGCTGCGCACCGGAAAGCGCATTCGCCGGGGAGACGAGGAACGGCAGCTGACCTTCTTCGGCCACCGGCTCAGCTTCTGGCCCATGTTTCTGGCGGTATTCGCGGTTCTGATGGTGCTGGTGTTTTTGCTGAACAGCACCAATCTGGTGACCGATCAGCAGAACGTCACGCTGATGGGGCTGCCGGCGGATCTGGAAAATTACCGGATTCTGGTGCTTTCCGATTTGAACGGCAAGCGATTTGGCGACCGGCAGTCCACCCTGCTGCGGCAAATCGACACCCTGAATTACGACATCGTGATCTGTCTGGGCGACATGGTAGGCAAAGGCGGAGACGCGGAGCCCTTCTATGAATTATTGGAGGGACTGCCCGCCAGCAAGAAGGTCTACTTCATCTGCGGCGATTCCGACCCCGGCCCCTATGTGGACGCGGTACGGGAGGAAAGCGCACCCCTTTCCCAACTGGTATTGGCGGACTGGATCCTGGGGTCCATTAACCGGGGGGCCACGTATGTGGACAGGCCCATTGCCCTGACGGTGGGGGCCTCCACGCTATGGCTGACGCCTTCTGAAATGCTGAACGTGGACGCGTATGCCTCCTCCAACCTGTGGAAAGAGCAGATGAGTCAGGAGGAAAGCGGCTATCTGGCGGGGGTCGTGGCCGACAAAAACACCCTGCCCTTCACCAGTTATCGCTATCAGCTGGCCATGGATCAACTGGACAGCGTCAATACCATGAACGACGCGGACGTGCACATCACCCTTTCCCACGTGCCCTGTTCCGACAGCTTCCTGACCGCGGCCTGCGGCCATTCCCCCACGGAAGGAAAATATCTTTCCGCGCCGGACATTGCCCTGGCGGGGCACTACTGCGGCGGCGTGTGGAACCTGCCATTGTTAGGGGCCTTCTACGTGCCGGATTCGTCCCTGCCCCGTTACGGCTGGTTCCCGGATCAGTCGGTGGTCAGCGGCCTGCGGCAGATCGACGAGGTGCAGCAGTATGTTTCCCGGGGGCTTTCCAACTGCGGAGACATTCCGCTGATGCCCTTCCGGCTGCTGAACAGTCCGCAGGTTTCCGTGATTACCATCACGGCGACCCTGCCCTCCAGCATGCTGGAATAACAAAAATTCATCCCCGGAAGCTTCGGTTTCCGGGGATGTCGTTTCAAAAAAGGAGACTGGCCCATGAAATTCCAATTGACAGAAAACGGCGTCTGGTATCACGGGTCGCCGGAACGGTTTACCCTTTTGCGCGCCGGAAGCACCATTACCCAATGGCGGGCGCTGGCGGAGGCGTTTTCTCACAAGCCCCAGGCGCTTTCCTATGAGGACGACGGCAGCATCTGGCAAAACGGCACGCTGCCCGGGTATTTATACGTGATCGACGAACCCGTCGTGCCAGGCCGGGACGTTGCGCCGCACCCGCGCAGTACCATGGACGCAAACGTGGAATTTCTGACGAAACGGCCGCTCCGGGTCCGGTGCATTGCCGAAGTGCCCCTGTGATTGTTCAGGGCAGCAGGCAATCGATCTGCTGCGAAAACAGGCCGCCCGCCCCGCCGGTATGCAGAAACAGCACCCGCTGGCCCGGCCGGAAGAAGCCCTCCCGGGCGCGTTTCAGCAGCCCCGCGAAGGCCTTGCCCGTATAGCAGGAATCCAGCACAATCCCCTCCCGGCGCAGCATCAGGGCCACGGCCTCGTTGCCTTCCGGGGAAGGGATGGAATAGCCCGGGCCGCACATGTCGATGAGATCGGCTTTCGGGATGGGCACGTCCGTTTCCAGCAGAGCCGCCGTTTCCCGCATCAGTTGCGGCACGATGCGGTCGAAGGGATCGGTATCCACCATGACGGCGGTGACGTGGGTTTCCGGCAGGGCGATGGCGCCCCCGAGGATGCATCCCGCCGCCGTGCCGCCGGAACCGCAGGCACAGACCATATGATCGAACTTCACGCCGGTCTGGGCGATTTCCCGCATGCAATCCACATATCCCGCCGCGCCCAGGGCGTTGGAACCGCCGCAGGGAATTTTATAGGCCTTTTTCCCCTCCCGGGCGGCGATGCGGTCCATTTCTCGATAGATTTCCTGATAATCGTCGGTATCCACGTAAACCACGCGGGCCCCCATCAGCCGGTTCAGCAGCTGATTGCCCACGCACTGTGTCACGCCGCGCTTTTTCAGCACCAGCACCGGCTCCATGCCCAGCCGCAGGGCGCAGGCCGCCGTGAGCATGGCATGGTTGGACTGGGCCTGGCCAGTGGTCATGACCATTTCGCAGCCCTGGGCCCGGGCCTGGGCCAGCAGATATTCCAGTTTTCGCACCTTATTGCCCCCCAGGGCCACGCCGCACAGGTCGTCCCGCTTGATCCACAATTCCAGCCCCAGATCCCGGCTGAGATTGGGCAAACGATGCATTGGCGTGGGATACAGCCCCAATTGCACTTTTTCAAACTGTTTCATGAGAAAAAACCTCCCTTGCTTTTCAGAATTATACCACGGGCAAACCTCCGTGCGCAAGCTAGGCACAGATTCCTTCAAATAATCGTGAATCATGGAAACTTTTCCGTAATTTATCGGAAACCTTATTGATTTTCATCGGCGGCTGGTTTATGATAAAGTTGCCATCATGAGGGTGGCTGGAATATGTCCAATGCAATCCGGATTTTTCCGGAACAATCACCATCATTCTAGAGAAAGAGGTTGCAAGCAGTATGGCAGAGCTGAATCTGAAGCAGTACGGCATCGTCGGTACCACGGAAATCGTTCACAATCCCTCTTATGAAATGCTGTTTGAAGAAGAAACCAAGCCCGGCCTGGAAGGCTATGAAAAGGGCCAGGTCAGCGAGCTGGGTGCGGTCAACGTCATGACCGGTATCTATACCGGCCGCTCCCCCAAGGACAAGTATATTGTCGTCGACGACAATTCCAAGGACACCGTGTGGTGGACCACCCCCGAATATAAAAACGACAACCATCCCATGACCGAGGAAACCTGGAAGGCCGTGAAGGAACTGGCCACCAAGGAACTGTGCAACAAGCGCCTGTTCGTGGTGGACGCTTTCTGCGGCGCCAACAAGGACACCCGCATGGCCATCCGCTTCATCATGGAAGTTGCCTGGCAGGCTCACTTTGTTTCCAACATGTTCATCCTGCCCACCGCCGAAGAGCTGAAGGACTTCCAGCCCGACTTCGTGGTGTTCAACGCTTCCAAGGCCAAGGTTGAAAATTACAAGGAGCTGGGCATCAATTCCGAGACCTGCGTGGCTTTCAACATCACTTCCCGTGAACAGGTCATCATCAACACCTGGTACGGCGGCGAGATGAAGAAGGGCATGTTCTCCATGATGAACTACTACCTGCCCCTGAAGGGCATTGCCTCCATGCACTGCTCCGCCAACACCGATATGGAAGGCAAAAACACTGCTATCTTCTTCGGCCTGTCCGGCACCGGCAAGACCACCCTGTCCACCGACCCCAAGCGTCTGCTGATCGGCGACGACGAGCACGGCTGG
>CACXHB010000143.1 GCA_902767315.1 uncultured Eubacteriales bacterium | reverse complement strand
TCAAACCGAAGATTTGAGACGCGGCACCTGGCGGGGGAGCTTGCTCCCCCGTCCACCAGCTTGTCAAAATCTTTTTTGACAAGCTGGAGTCCCGATCAGAAATGGTCGGGATTTTTTTATTCCAGTGCCGTAATGCGATAGGGCCCCTGGGGGCCGCCCTGGGGTTCCGCCCGGTAATAGACCGGCTGCACCCGAGCCAGGGTTTCCGAAACCGCCCGGAGCAGGCCCACGGCGTTTCTGCCCTGGGGCGCGCCGTAGCGCAGGGCCACCGCCGCCTCCCCGTCGCCTTCCCGGGGCAGGGTCAGGCCGGGGGCGGCATATCCCCGGGCCTCGTCCGTCAGCCCCAGCAGCGCCGCTTCCAACAGCGCCAGGGCGGTATCCTCCGGGGTTTGGGGCCAGGCGGGACCCGCGTTTGCCCAGTGATAGTCCGTGCGCATCAGGGAAAAGCCTTCGGACGAGGGCCGCCACAGGGTCTCCCGCAGGTGGCCGACGGTATCCTCCAGATGGGTGAGCGCCCGCACGGAACCCTCCTCCAGATGAATGCTCCCGGCGGTGAGAACGTCCACCGGCTGGTAATTTTCGTCAAAACAGGCCAGATATTCCCCGGCATCGGCGCTGCCCAGATACAGATGAAAACCCGCCCCGGCCAGATGCAAATGGGGCAGTTTTCCGCCGGCGGGCAGGGCCAGCAGGTTGCCCGCCACCCGCAGAAGGGGCGTTTCCCCCGGCAGCACCGCCACGGGCGTGCCGTCCAGCATGCCATAGACCCCTTCCGGAGAGAAAGCCGGCGGGGAGAAAAGCTGAATTTCGCAGCAATTTCCCGGCCAGTGGACGCAGCGCAGCCCGGCTCCCGGAGAATCGGGGGCGCCGTTTTGGAATGCGATGCGGGCGGCCACGGGCAGTCGGCCCCGGACATAGGGGAAAAATTCCACATACAGATTGCCCTGAGGGGTTACTGGGGTAAAAAAAGGCGCTTCCGGGGCAATTTCCCCGGCAAGACGGCCGTTGACGTGCAGAAGTCCCGGCTGGCTGCCGGTGAAAATGGCAATGGGCTGCATTTGCGTCACCTCCCGGAAAGCCTATGCGCTTTTTCCCGGAAGGATGACAGCGGGGGAAAACTGTGCTATAATACCCATAGATCGCAGAAGGAGAGATGACCATGGCCAATTTGCTTTGGACGGATAAAAAACGGCCCTTTCTGGGGCTGCCCTGGAGCTTTACCCGCTACACCATTACCCCGGAAAAGCTGCTGATTCACACCGGATTTCTGCACAGGAAGGAAGAGGAAGTTCGGCTGTATCGCATTTTGGACGTGACCCTGCGCCAGAGCCTGGGCCAGCGCATCTTCGGCCTGGGCACCATCCATTGCTGTTCCGCGGACCATTCCACCCCGGAATTTGACATCCGTTCGGTGAAACACAGCCGCAAGGTGCGGGATCTGCTCAGTGATCAGGTGGAGCAGGAGCGGGAACGCAAGCGCATCTCCGCCCGGGAATTTATGGGCGGCGCGGAGGACGAGGACATGCGGGAAGAGGGCTGGGAACATGAGCATTGATTCCCGGTTTGTCTATCTGGATGAAGCGGTGCCCTCCATCACCTGGGACGCGAAATACGCCACGGCGGATAACCTCACCGGCGCGCCCCTGGACGGCTATCGGGTCAATCGGGTGGTGGGCACCCGGGAACTGGCCCAGGCCCTGAAAACCGCGGCGGAATATTTCGCAAAGCGGGGCTATGGGCTGCATCTATACGACGCGTATCGCCCCCAGCAGGCGGTGGCCACCTTTGTGCGCTGGGCGAAGCTGCCTGAGGACGGCAAAACCAAAGCGGCGCATTATCCCAATTTGCGGAAGGAAGACCTGTTTCCCCTGGGGTATATTGCCGAAAGAAGCGGCCACAGCCGGGGCAGCAGCGTGGATCTGACCCTGACCCAAAACGGCCGGGAAGTGGAAATGGGGGGCATTTTCGACCTCATGGACGACCGGTCGCACCACAGTTATCCCATCGGCGGCGCGGCGGCGGAGCATCGCGCCCTTCTGAAAGAGGGCATGGAGCAATGCGGCTTCGAAAGCTACGACGGGGAATGGTGGCATTATAACCTAAAGGTGGAGCCTTATCCGGATACCTATTTTGATTTTCCCATAGAATAAAAAATCGCCTTCTCCCGATGTTCGAGAGAAGGCGAAAATTTTTGGCCTTACATGCCCAGCATGAACTGCATGACCTTTTCGTCCCACAGGGGATAGCCCTCGTGCTTATAATCCGGATAGATCACTACCTGCTTTTTGGAGGTGATCTTATTATAGGCGGCGAACTGGCTGGAGGGCGGGCAAATATTGTCCAGAAGCCCCGTGGCCATCATCACTTCCGAGCGGATGCGGTGGGCCAGATGCTGATTGTCGATGTAGCCCAGGCGGGTGAAGGTTTCCGCCTCATGCTGATGCAGCGGGTCGGTATGCCGGAAATAATCCCGCAATTCGGCGTACGCGTCCAGATCCAGGTCCATTTCCCACACCCGGCGATAATCGCACAGGAAGGGCATCTGGGGCGCGGCCCGGTTCAGGGTGGGGGTCAGCGCCGCGCAGGCCAGGGTCAGTCCGCCGCCCTGGGAGCCGCCGGTGGCGCCAACGCGGGTTTCGTCCACATAGGGCAGGGCCATGACGATGCGGGCCAGCTGGGCGGCGTCCAGATACAGGCTGCGATACAAAAGCTTCTCCGGATCGGGGTCTTCCAGGCCGCGGATGATGTGACCGTGGAGGGTGTTGCCGATGGCGGCGCTCACATCCTGAGAGCGGCCGCCCTGACCCCGGCAGTCCAGCGCCGCCACCACGAACCCCGCGCAGACGTAGTTCAGCTTTTCGGCAAAGGAGCCGCAATCGCCGGAATAGCCGTGGAACTGCAGCACCGCGGGCAGCCGGCCTTCGATTTTCGCGGGCTTCAGCAGCATGCCGTGAACCCGGGCGCCGCCCACGCCGGTGAAATAGAGATGATAACACTCCGCGCCGGGCGCCTGGAAATCCGCCGGCACCAGTTCACAGCCGGTGCCCAGGGCTTCCATTTCGGCCACGGCTTTGTCCCAATAAGCGTCCAGATCGGCGGGGCGCTCGTTGCGGCCCTGATAGGTATACAGTTCGGAAAGAGGCATGTCGAGAATAGGCATGAAGGGAACAACTCCTTTGTATAAAAATGGGGAGGCCATGCGGAAAACATGTCCTCCCTTTGCGTTACTTGGCGAATTCCACGGAACGGGTTTCGCGAATGACGTTGACCTTGATCTGTCCGGGATATTCCATCTCGGCTTCGATCTTCTTGGCAATTTCCTTGGCCAGAATCAGCGTGCCCGCGTCGTTCACATCTTCGGGCTTTACGATGATGCGCACTTCGCGGCCGGACTGAATGGCGTAACAGGAATCCACGCCCTCGAAGGTGTAGGCGATGGCCTCCAGCTTCTCAAGACGCTTGATGTAGTTCTCCAGAGATTCGCGCCGCGCACCCGGACGGGCGGCGGAGATGGCGTCGGCGGCCTGCACCAGTACGGCTTCCACGCAGGTGGGCTCCACGTCGTTGTGGTGGGCCATGATGCAGTTGATGACCTTGTCGCTTTCGTGGAACTTCTTGGCCAGCTCCGCGCCGATGGTCACGTGAGTGCCTTCCACTTCGTGATCGATGGCCTTGCCGATGTCATGCAGAAGACCCGCGCGCTTGGCCAGCGTCACATCGCAGCCCAGTTCGGCGGCCATCACCCCCGCCAGATGGGAAACCTCGATGGAATGGTTCAAAACGTTCTGGCCATAGCTGGTGCGGTAACGCATGCGGCCCAGCAGCTTGACCAGCTCCGGATGAATGGAATGCAGATTGGTTTCGAACACGGCCTGTTCGCCGGCTTCGCGAATCTGCTGATCCACTTCCCGCTTGGCCTTTTCCACCATTTCCTCGATGCGGGCGGGATGGATGCGGCCGTCCATGATGAGCTTTTCCAGGGCGATGCGGGCGATTTCCCGGCGCACCGGATCGAAGGCGGAGATGATCACCGCTTCGGGAGTGTCGTCGATGATGAGATCCACCCCCGTGGCGGTTTCCAGGGTGCGGATGTTGCGGCCTTCGCGGCCGATGATGCGGCCCTTCATGTCGTCGTTGGGCAGGGCCACCACGGAGACCGTGGTTTCCGCCACGTGATCGGCGGCGCATTTCTGAATGGCCAGGGCCACGATGTTCCGGGCCTTTTTCTCGGCCTCGTCCTTGGCCTGAGCCTCGATTTCCCGAACCATCACGGCCGCGTCGTGATACGCGTCCTTCTGCACCCGGTCCACCAGAATGGCCTTGGCCTCTTCGGCGGAAAGTCCGGCGATGCGTTCCAGTTCGGCGTGCTGCTTGTCGTGCAGTTCCTGGGCCTGAGCCTCCAGCTGCTCGGCGGCGGCGTATTTTTCGTTCAGCGATTCCTCGCGTGCTTCCAGGTTGTCAAATTTCTTGTCCAGGGATTCTTCGCGCTGGTTGACCCTGCGCTCCTGCCGCGAAACCTCTGCGCGGCGGTCACGAACTTCCTTGTCCAGTTCGTTCTTCAAGCGAATGATCTCTTCCTTGGCCTCGAGAACGGCTTCCTTCCGCTTGTCCTCGGCTTTATGCTTGGCGTCTTCCAACAGGTTCTGAATCACCTCGTCGGTTTGCCCCAGCTTTTTCTCCATGACGTTCTTGCGATAGAAATAACCGGATACCAGGCCTGCGGCCAACGCAATCAGCGCAATTCCTGCGTAGATTGCCCACATCAATGATATTACCCCCCTCTTTTTCAGGTGTTTTTTTATACCGAAAGCGGTGCATGCTTGCGCATATGGAATATGCCCAAATTACATAGCTAACATATTTTATTGTATCGCGTGTTAAGTATTCTGTCAAGCAAAGAATGATTACATTCTTATCGGCGAAAAAACGCCGAAAACCGGGATTAAGTCGCAATTTGGTCAAAACAGGCGATCTTACCGGGCGTTGCTCCGCCGGGCGGCGCGGCGCTGGGCACGCAGGACGAGATAACCGTCCCTTTCCAGCAGCTCCACCCCGCCGAAGACGGCGCGCATTTTGTTGCGATACCAGGCCTCCCGCTTCACCACCAGATACATCCACCCGCCGATTTTCAGCCGGTTGAAGCCCTTTTCAATGAAGCTTTTCGCCACGGAAAAATCCGTCTGATAGGGGGGATTGGATAAAATCAGGTCAAAGCCCGCGGTATCCACCCCCGCAAGGCCGTCGGACAGGCACAGGTGCACCCCCGCGGCCCCATTGGCGGCGGCGTTTTTGCGGGCGGTTTCTATGGCCACGGGGTTGACGTCGCACATCCAGACGTTTTCCGCCCCGGAAATCTGCGCCGCCAGCACTCCCACCAGGCCCCAGCCGCAGCCCAGGTCCAGAATTTTCTGCCCCGGCTGGAATTCCACCCAGGAGAGCATGGCCAGAGCGCCCCGGTCCGGATGCTGAGGCGAGAAAAGACCGGGGGCGGTTTGCATGGTCAGGGTTCGGCCCATCCATTCCACTTGCATTTTGGGAAAAAACTCCTTCTTTTCATGGAATTCCCGCGCCTTCCGCCGGGGAGGGCGCGGGAGTACGGGTGATTTCTGGGAAATCAGCCCACCAGGGTGACCTTTCCGAAGATACCCAGGGCGGGAGCGAAGGACGCGCCGGAGAAGTGGCCGCCTTCGTAGGCGTGCTGCTGATTGCCCAGGGTGTTGGTGATTTCGATGCGCAGAGTGCTTTCGCCTTCGGGCAGGTGAATTTCTACGCCGTAAGGCGGCGCCAGGCAGAAGCCCTGACTTTCGCCGTTGATAAAGACCTCCATGGCCTCGGTGCAGTTTTCCAGCCGCACCAGCGCCCGCCGGGCCGCCGGGGAGGAGACGGCGCATTCATAGGCCATGGTGCCGGAGAATTCGCTTTCCGGGCAGGGAATTTCCCCGAAGACGGGGTAGCTTTCCGCGGTGGCATAGCCCTTGAAGGTCAGGCTCAGCGCGCGTTCCTCCCCGGAAACGGGGGTGCATTCGCCCTTTTTGCCCACGATATAGGTGCAGGCCTCGCCGCAGGCCAGGGAAATCTTCACCCGGCCGTTTTCCCGGGTAGCTTCGATGTAGCGATCCCGGAAGGCGTCGTAGAACGCGCCCTCGGGCAGGGCGGCGGTGAATTCCACGGGGGAGACCATGTCCTCGTTAAAGAACAGGTAGACCTCCTCGTCGGAGATGTAGTGATAGGTCCGCAGGCCTTTGATGCGGCGGGAAAGATCCAGATGTCCCGGCACGGCGGCGGCCAGATCGGCAAGCGCCACCACCCGGCCTTCGGACATTTCCGCAGGCAGACGGTCCACGAAGATCACGTCCTGCAGATGGGCTTGCATCCACTGGGCGGCCCTGGGGGGCACATGGTCGCAGGCGGGCACGATCAGGGGCGTTTTGGGCAGGGTATCCAGCTTGTCCACCGGCCAGAACAGGAAGTCCTTCTGGGCCTCCGCCAGCTTCCGGGCGGGCTTCTGGGGATACATGGCCTCGCCCATCCAGTAGGATTCCGCGGGATAGAGAATGGTGGCGTCGATGACGGGCCTGCCGCCGTCCAGCAAATCGCTCATGCGGTTCATATAGCCCATGAGATAGCCGAAATGCCGGAACTGGGGGTTATGGCCGTGGGCGTAGAAATGGGGCGGGCAGTCCGGGTCCGGGAAGGCCTTGCCGGTGAAGGCATGAGGCACGTAATAATTCACGCCGTTGACCAGGAAATGATTGGCCAGCCACTGCATTTCCTTCACGCCCTCGTCCCAGCCGTACGCGCCGAAGATTTCGCACATGGTGCGCCCGGCCTTGTTGGGGTCGCACTGGGCCAGGGAAGCCCCCAGTTTCGCCAGAGAGAAGTGGTAGAATTCGCCGTCGCCGGGAGTGATGAAGTGCTTGCGATAGGTGTTTTCCATGCCGGGAATCACCTGACCGCCGATGTCGTCGATGCCGGCCATGTGCATGCCGCTCATGGCCCGGAAGAAATGGCCGCAGCTGCTGCCCAGGCGCATGTGCTGGTTGTTGTCCTCGATCACGTGGCCGATGTACATTACCCCGTGGGCCTCGCACCATTTGCCCAGCCGGTCGGAGAAGTTTTTGGAAATCAGGCGGGTGCAGGCGTCCATGTAGGCCAGCCGAACCTCCGCGTTGCGGCGGTCGCCGCCGTCATACCACAGAAACGGCGCCTTTTCCCGGAAATCCTCCCCCAGCAGGCCGGGCATTTCCGGGGCCCAGGGCAGGGGCATCATCTTGTGGCCCACCCGTTCGTCAAAGGAGAAGCCCGGGCAATTGCCCACGGCGGGCTCGTCGGAGAAAAAGCCCAGGATGGTGTTGCCGAAATAGGGGGCGTAATGGGCGTAATGCTTTTCGTATACCTCGTCGATGAGCAGATCCACTGATTCGGCCTGGAGCAGGTTGATGTAATTGGTGTTGCCGCCGCCGTTGCGGGTCAGGTAGGTGACGACCACCCGCCATGCGCCGGCG
>CACXHB010000142.1 GCA_902767315.1 uncultured Eubacteriales bacterium | reverse complement strand
GACTTCATCCGCCGCCTGCCCCAGGGATACGACACCCTGCTGACCGCCAACGGCGGAAACCTTTCCCAGGGCCAGCGGCAGCTCATCGCCATCGCCCGGGCCGCCGTGGCCGATCCGCCGGTGATGATTCTGGACGAGGCCACCTCCTCCATCGACACCCGCACGGAGCTGCTGGTGCAGCGGGGCATGGACCAATTGATGAAGGGCCGCACGGTGTTCGTCATCGCCCACCGGCTGTCCACCGTGCAGAACAGCGACGTGATCATGGTGCTGGACCACGGCCGCATCATCGAGCGGGGCAGCCACGAAAAGCTCATCGCCGAAAAGGGCCAGTATTACCAGCTTTACACCGGCGCTTTCGAACTGGAATAACCCAATCCCCATGGGCATGCGCCGTCTGCGCAAAACAGGCGGCGCTGCCACCCCTCTACCGGTTTTTGCTGAAATCTTTCAGATTTCCGGGCGCAAAAACTGCAGGGAAACGATTTTTGCTAACGATTTTTGCTCAAGTAAATGGGATTTTCCGCCGCAAAAATCCGCCCGTGCCCACCGTACATGCCGCCGGACACGATTGAAATTCGAGAGGGTGTGGCCCTCTCGAGCTCTCCGAGGGGTTTTCGATCATCTGATGTCTGATGCGCCGTCTGTACAAAACAGGCGGCGTGTTTTTGTGCATATCGGCATTTTTCACGCAAAATGATTAAGTAAATGTGGTGCGGCTTGCATTTTCCCGTTAGATGCCTTATAATATTTGAAGTCAAAAAGGCGGCAAAACACCGCCAAATTTTTATGGAGGTAAACCCATGAAGAAAGTCACCTGGCTGGTCGTCCTGGCGCTGATGGTGAGCATGATCGCAATGCCCGCCATGGCCGAAGGCACCTACGCCCAATCCCCCATGTTCGACGAGAAGGTCGAATCCGGCGAACTGGCTCCCGTGGAAGAGCGTCTTCCCGAAGAGCCCAAGCTGGCCCACGAGATCCTGGACGAGTACCTGGATATGGAAGTGGGCAACTACGGCGGCACCCTGCGGCTGACCACCTCCGTGGTCAACTGGGACGCGGACGGCTTCATCGGCATGAACGAAGGCCTGATGTCCATGTCCTCCACCAACTCCGGCGAGATCATCCCCAACGTGCTGGGCGGCTGCGAAGTGAACGACGACATGACTGAGTTCACCTTCACCCTGCGCAAGGGCCTGAAGTGGTCCGACGGCGCCGAAGTCACCATGGACGATGTGAAGTTCGGCATCGAAAACTTCGTGTTCAACGAGGAGCTGACTCCCACTATCGCCGCTTACATGCGCGACGGCGGCCTGACCACCGGCGATCCCTTCACCTTCGAAGTGATTGACGACAACACCTTCAAGCTCACCTTCAAGCTCACCTACGGCGGCTTCCTGGTGCACATTTCCGCCAACGGCTGGAAGGGCTACACCGACATCCTCAAGCCCGCCCATTACCTGAAGCCCTTCCACAAGGACTTTGCCGAAGAGTGCCACGGCTCCCTGGACGCCTATTGGGAGTTCATGCAGCCCTTCGCCACCGCCATCGGCTACGACGACGTGAAGGAAGCGGACAACTGGACTTACGTGTTCAACCAGATTGACATGACCAACTGGGAGCTCACCGACCCCACCGACGCCCTGACCAACGTCACCTTCAAGGGCCTGATCGAGGACAACTTCCCCCATCTGTATCCCTGGATCATGGAAAGCAACGACAACGGCGTTACCACCTGGGTGCGTAACCCCTATTACTTCAAGGTGGACGCCGACGGCAACCAGCTGCCCTATTTCGATTACGTGGTTTCCACTCTGGTGGAAGACATGGAAATGGTGCAGATGAAGTACATGGCCGGCGAAGCGGACTTTGCCCGTGAATCCGCCACCATCGACAACATTTCCCTCTATCGCGAGAACGAGGAAAAGAGCCACATGAAGGCCTACACCACCTCCTCTCACATGAACAGCTGCTCCTTCAACGTGAACCTGAACTACGGCATGAACACCGACGGCACCGTGAAGGACGACGATCTGTCCAAGGCCTGGCAGGAGTGCGTTTCCGACACTCGCTTCCTGAAGGCGCTGGAGCTGTGCATCGACGCGCAGGAGATCCTGGATTCCGTGTACAAGGGATTTGGCGTAATCAACGACAAGTATGAATGCACCGGCGATTTCGACGCTGCCAACGCCCTGCTGGACGAAATGGGCATGGTGGACGTGGACGGCGACGGCTGGCGCGAGACTCCCTCCGGCCTGCCCTTCTCCTTCATGATCTGGAACTCTGCCGAGGCCTCCGACTTCACCCCCAACTCCGAATTCTGGGTAGAATACACCTCTCAGATCGGCCTGAAGTTCGGCGTGAACCCCTCTGACCAGCAGAACCTGCGCAATGCCTGGGCCGCCAACGACGTGCCCTGCTCTGTGTTCTGGTGCGAATCCGCCGGCCTGTGGTATTCCAAGGACTGGAACTACGGCGCGTGGGCTCCCCTGTGGGGCAACTGGTACACCAAGGGCGGTCTGTCCGGCGAGGAAAGCGAATACGCCGTTCCTTCCGACACTGCCATCAAGTTCTTCGAAAACGTCGATAAGCTGCTGCAGGTGGATCCCGCCGTGGCCGCTACCGAAATCTTCGACGAACAGGGCACTCTGGTGGCCGAAATGGGCGGCAACATCCTGCCCATGGCTTCCATCGACCAGTGCGTGCTGGTGAACGAGGACATCGGCAACGTGCCCACCGGCGGCATCGGCATCGGCTGGAACTACTCCATCGAGCAGATGTTCTACAACAATCCCGATCAGCACTAAGCGCTGAAAACGCGGCGGGGAAGCAAGTCTTCCCTGCCGCTTCTTTTTTTTGAAATCCTTTGGAAATCGCCACATTGCATTCGCCGGAAAAATCCGCATGCTTATGGGCAGGGAGGGGATTTTACGGCCAACGAGCGCAAGGGAGCCCCTTCAGTTTTCACCTTTTTACAAAAACAACCGCCTGCCCGCGTTGGGACAGACGGTTGTTTTGCGGTTTCAGATATTTTTGCCGAGTTCCTTCACGATTTCCAGCGCTTCGGTTTCCCCATCCGCCAGATATTCCACGACAGGCGGCTGATTTTGGGGTTTGGGGCGGTTTTCCCAATAGCGCCGGGCCAGGCGGAAATTTTTCTCCCGGTCGCAGGCTGCGTCGAAGCAATTGCGCGCGTCGGCGGCGAAGAGCCTTCCCCGAATGCGCAATTTCACCACGTGATAGGTGGGTCTTCCCCATTCCGCGAAAAGGCCCGCCCATTTTTCCGCTTCCTCCCGGGTTTCCGCCACATACAGGCAGGCCAGCCGGGAGGGGCGATCCGGGAATTCTTTTTGGCGCACCTCTTCCAGGGCCAGCTCCCGCAGGGCCACCATCAGATGATGATCCAATTCCTGCCGGGGATGTTCATAACAATCCTGAGCCTCCCGGGCCCGGGCCATCACCCGGGCGTACACGCCGCTGTGATGATTTTCGTCGAACACAATGCGCTGACCCGGGGTCATGGGCCGGTCGGTAACGGCATGATAGGCGATCCATTCCTGCATGGAGCGGTCTCCTTACTTCAAGCCGGCGACGAATTCGCCGATACGCGCCACGGCTTCCACGATATTGGCCGTGGAGGACGCGCAGGAGCAGCGGATATGTCCCTGGCCCAATTGTCCGAAGGCGTCTCCCGGCACGGTGGCCACCTTCTTTTCGTACAAAAGCCGCTGGCAGAATTCCTGAGAGGAGAGGCCGGTTTCCTTCACGGAGGGGAACACGTAGAACGCGCCCATGGGCTCGTGGCAGGGCAGACCCGCCGCCCGCAGGCCTTCCACCATCAGCCGGCGGCGCATATCGTAAGCCTCCACCATTTTGCGCACGTCCGCGAAATCATTGGCGAACCCGGTGCGCAGGGCCTCCACCGCCGCGTGCTGAGAAGGGGTGGCGGCGCACATGATGGTATACTGATGGATTTTCAGCATCACGTCCAAAAGGGGCCTGGGGGCGCAGGCATAGCCCAATCGCCAGCCGGTCATGGCAAAGGCCTTGGAGAAGCCGTTGAGGGTGACGGTGCGTTCCCACATGCCGTCGATGGACGCAAAGGAGACGTGGGCCGCGTCGCCATAGGTCAATTCGGAATAAATTTCGTCCGAAATCACGACGATGTCCGTGCCCCGCAGCACCTCCGCCAGGGCCTCCAGATCCTCCCGGCGCATCACCGCGCCCGTGGGGTTATTGGG
>CACXHB010000141.1 GCA_902767315.1 uncultured Eubacteriales bacterium | reverse complement strand
TTCTTGTTGATGGCGATCACGCGCCAGCTCCAATTCTCGTCGCGTTCCCGCTCCTGCTTCACCGCTTCAAGAATGGTGCTTCGGTATTGCCTCAGATCGGTGTTCATACTGTTACCTCCTTCGTGATTGTCGGTGGTGGCTCCGTCACCCGAAGGTGACGAAGCCGTCCTTGTGCCGGAGCACCTGCTCGCCGTAGGGCTCACAGAGCGCCGGATTGGCGCGCCACTTGCCGCAGCCTCGATGGGTCAGCGTGCTGACCTCCTTGACGATCAGGTCGCCGTTCTCCTCGATGGAGACGACCTCGGCGATGTGACCGAAGTTGGTCACGAGGGAACCGATCTTGAAGCTCTTCATGGGAGCCTCCTTTCTGCTGCCGCAGCAGCGGTCGAGGGGTGGTGGAGAGGTTGCCTCCGGGTTCAGGCTGCGGTGAGTTCAGCGGAGAAGGTCGCCGTGCCACCGGCCCACTCAAAGGTGAAGTCCTTGTCGAAGTCCCAGCAGTCAGCCTTGAGAATCTTGTCGGCGATCTCCTTCTGGTACTCGCTCTTGACGTACTTGCGGAAGATTCCGTAGTCGTCGAAGTGCTCGCCGCCGAGGCTGATTCCATCGCCGATGTCGTAGAAGTAAATCCTCGCCTTGTCCGTCCCCATCATGTGTGCGATCTCGTTGTAGGTTTCGATCTTCTTGAAAAGCTCCCGCATCGTCATTGCTGCGTCCTCCTTTGTGGTCGGTTCGTTCTCGTTGGCTTCTGGTGGTATTATAGCCGATATATTACATTTTGTCAATGCCTAAAATGCAATAATACAAGAAAAAATAAAATGGCCTCAGATGGACGCCGCCCACATGATCGCGTGCCCGCCGTCGGCGAAGGTATCGAAGCTCATGCCGATCAGGTTCAGCCTGCATTCGCACTCGTCGCAGTCGGCCTCCTCCGGCGTCTCAAGGAATTCATAGACGCCAGCCATGAACCCGCCCCACACGCGGTCGGTAACCAGCACGCGGTCGCCGTATTTCAGAACCGCGCCTTCTGTGGCGTTGACGCGCCCGGCCAGCTTCTCCATTGTGGTCATGTTCGGAAGGATGAACTTATTCCGGGTGTTGACGGTGTACTCCTCATGCTTGACGATGATCTCGCTCATGGATATGCCTCCTTATCGAATCGCAAAGTTCCTCTTGGTGACGCCGCGCAGCTTCTCCCGCGCCTCTTTGATCTGAGCGCTGGTCGCGCCAGCGGCCTTCATATCCTCATACAGCCCGGTCTTGCTGATGTAGCCTTGCAGAATCTCGCACTTGCCGTCGTGGTCGAAACTCGCGCTGAATACCAGATTGCCGCAGCGGTCGATCTTGCCGTGGGCCTGCGTCTCGAACTTGAACATGGTCGTTTCCTCCTTATGCCTTGAAGATCGGCTCGTTGCCGTGGTTCTCGTAGATGCCGTCACTGTCCCAAGTGTACTCGTTGCCGGTCATCATGGTGGCCGCTGCCAGCTTGCCCTTGATGAAGCCTCGAATCTCGCCGAGGATGCTCTCACTGGTCTCGCACTCGATGGCGGTTTTCAGGAATCTGATGTCCTTTGCCGCAGATTTCAGAATCTTGCTCGTCAATGCCTTGCCCTCCTGTGTCATCAGCGGCTCATGCGTTCGAGGATTTCGCCCTTCACGATTGCGATGTCCTCGTCCAGCTTTCCGAACCTGTTCTCGGCCCTGAACGTGATCAACTGTTCGAGGAGCTCCTCGTTGCTGGCGTTCTTCGTCCATTCGATCTTCTGCTGCTTGGTCATGGTCTCGCCCTCCATCTTACTTCCAAAGGTTCCACTTGACGGTGTACTGGGTCTGTCCGAAGCCGTCCTTGCCGCCCCAAATGCGGATGTCCTCCGCGCCGTTGGCCTTGAGCTGCTCGGCGAACTTATTGGCGCGAGCCTCGGAGAAGAAGGTCTTGCTGTAGTTGGTGGTCATGGCGTTTGCCTCCTCATTCGTCGTTGTCCCTTGCTGTGCTGCTATATTAAGGGATGTAGTTGCTTTTTGCAAGGGTTTAGAATGTAATCTTTTTATAATCAGGTCGAAATAAAAAGAAAACGCCCCGTCGCCGGGACGTTCTCGCCGTTTCTTTCCGTTTGCAGGAAGTTACAGCAGCGAATCCTTGAGGCCCTTGCCTGCCTTGAAGTGCGGCACCTTGTGGGAAGCCACATGCACGGTCTCGCCGGTCTGCGGGTTCTTGCAGTCGCGGGCCTCGCGCACCTTCGCCTCGAAGGTTCCGAAGCCGGTCAGGGTCAGCTTGTCGCCGTTGCGCATGGCAGAACCCACCGCCGTGCAGAAGGCGTCCAGCGCCGTCGCAGCTTGCTTCTTCGTGATTCCCGCCGCGTTCGCCATCGTCTGTACCATCTGTTCCTTCGTCATGTTAGTACCCTCCTGTCAAATCTTTTATTGCTTCAATGCCGAAAATCAGCGCCGTGATGCTCTCGATTGCGGCGTCGAGGTCTTTCTCGGCAGTGCGCACATGTATGTGTTCCCTGTCGGCGATGTCCAACATGGAAACCTGTGGTTCGTCCAGATACCGTGCCTTTACCACGCGGTACTGGCGCTTCACGCTCTCCATCGGAGACCGATCACACATTGCGGCGTATATATCGAGCATTCTGTCGAGGTGCAGCAGCGTGATCATGGTGCGGGTAGCGCTCTTTTGAATCGATTCGATGTAGACTTCATCGCTTGACGTCCCGTTGTTGAGCAGCTTGAACAGGTAGCCAGGCTCGTCCTCCATCGCGGCCATCTCCTCGTCGAAGGCGTAGACGGCGTTCTGGAAGTGCTCTTTCAGCATGCGATAGTTCTTGAGAAGCAGGCGGGTGTTGTGGAGGCGCTTGTCGATGTGCTCCGACCGCTCGCGCTTGCGGATGGCTGTCTGCTCGCGCTTGAGGGCATCCGCGCCTTTCCGCGCTGCGTCGCGCACGATTGTCCCTTGATCGCCAGCAAGGAAGGTACATGCAGCCTGTGCGCCGGTATTGGCCGCAAGCTGTATGAGCATTTCAAGCTGTTCCATCGACAATTCCATCGCGCTTCACTTCCCTTCAAGGAACATTATTCGACTTCCCGTGTACGGAACCCTGCCTATGATCTCGGCCTCGCTGCACTTGATGTACTTCCTGCCGTAGCGCTCCTTCATATCCCGCCAGACCTCCCACGGGATGGTGCAGAAGCTGTCGAGGGAGAAACTGACGAGGATGAAACACAGCGCGCCGAGTGCGTGGTGCTGTTCGAATCGTTTTGCCTGTTCGTCGGTCACGGCACTTTGACTGATGCGCCCGGCATCGGTGTACTTCGATTCAAAGACGACCGCCCGGCCTCCCGCCATCGTGCCCTTGAAATCCGGCTGGCCTTTCTTCTCGAACACGCAGATGAAGTGCGCTCCGTCGTTCAACTTCCGAACGACCCGCATTGGCTCCGGCGTCTTTTCGATCAGGGCCTTGCCTTCTTCCTCATAAAGGCGGCAGCTATTCTCGATCAGTTCCTCAAGCAGCTTACCGCGCGCCTTGTTCATTCGGCCTGTGACCTGATGCTTATAACGGTCTCCCGCCATACTCCTCCCAAAGCCCCTTCTTCTTTATCCACTCGATCTTGCCTCGCACTGCCTGCGTGGAGCGATTCATCGTCTTGGCGACCCAATCGTGACTGTACCCGGCCTCGACCATCTCCACGAGCTGTCGCATGTCGTTCGGCGTCCATTTGACGGTCGAGCATTTAACCGGCCTCGGCAGCGAAAGGTCGTAAATCCTCCTGCGGATGCTGCTCGATGTCCGTCTGAACGTTCGCTGCAAGTCCTCGTGGGTGTGCTTGCCGGATTCGCAGAGCGCTGTGAGCAGCGCATCCTCCTGCTGTGTCCACCGGCACTTCTTCGGCGTGGTCAATGTGCGGTTCCTTTGGTCAATCTTTCGCTTCTTCTTGACCCACGTCGGTTCCATGCCGAGCCGGTTCTCCTGGAAGCGTGAGAAGTCGAGGATGTCTTGGTTCTTTTTCGCCCAAGTCCAGAACTCCTCGATGTTCACCTGTTTCCACGCGCATCTCTGCACTCTGGTCTTGTGAACCGGCAGGCCGTGTTCTTCCCAGCGCCGCATGGAATAGGTGATGCTTCCGCTGTCGTCGAACCCTACGATGATCTGGGCGACCTGCAGGAGCGATACAAGCTCGCCGCCGTTGAGGTATGGGCCGAGTTTCAGCCGCATCGCGCGTACCTTGATGCTGGCTTCGCTCCTTCCCATGACCCTCGCGATCTTGGGGATGCCTCCACGGCTTCCCCACAGCTCGCGCAACTGGTCGACGTCCTCAGATGTCCAAAGGCTCCCGGAGTTCGCAGGGCGTTGCTTCTCGCTCTTCGGAGGTCTGCCGCGACGATGCGTACCCCCCCCCGCTGATTTTGGCACTCCATCAGAAGGGGAGTTCATCGTCATCAACCTCGGTGAAGTCGTCTGGTGACGACTGCGGGGGCTGTGCGGCCTGCTGGCTGTGCTGTGCGTTGTCGCCGCCCTGCGGCTTCGCACCGGCGAACTCCCACGTGCTTGCGACGAACTCCACGACAAAGCGCTTGGAGCCGTCCTGCGCGTCATAGGAGCGCGTCCGGGCCTCGCCCTCGACCATGATCTTGCTGCCCTTCTGCAGCCAGCGGGCCGCGCTTTCTGCGGTCTTGCCCCACATGATGATCGTGAGGAAGTCTGCCTCGCGGACGCCCTGCGCGTTCGGAACACGGCGCTGGACGGCGAGACGGAATTGGCAGACGGACTTGCCGCTGGTGGTCGTCCGAAGTTCGACTTCATTTGCCAGATGGCCGGAGAATATCACCTTGTTGATAAGTCAACCCCTCCATGCTCCGTATTGGAGCGCTTGATTATTGGCAAACGTCCCAATCAGGGACATTGCGGGCAGAGCAAATCGCCGCCGTTTTAGCTGGCGATGAAAGCATAGCCGCCGCTGCGGCACTGCTTGATGATCTTGCTGACAGCGCCTTGCGTCACGCCGAATTGCTCTGCGATCTTCTTCTGCGAGCAGCCTTCGGCGTACATATCGTAGACCTCGCGCCGCTGATCGTCGGTCAGCTTCGCCCGGCCATTCTTCTCGCCAATGGTTGCAGTATTCGTCAAAATCTTATCCTCCCAATTTTGCCGGGGTGTTCCATATGCCAGATTGCACGGTCTGTTGTCCATGCTGTTGCCGTTCAAATGACGGATGTGCAAACCCTTGCGTCTGCTCGGTCTGCCGTTGAATGCCTCACAGACAAGCGCGTGGACGTTCTGGATGGTCTCCGTGCAGTCGTGCCGACGCATCACGTGAACGGTGGCGTAGTCGCCGCACAGGTACTCCCTGACAGGCTGCAGCGTGACGTAGCGCGTTCCGTCTATGATCTCGCTGTCAACGACGCTGTAGATGTGGCCGTCGCTCCCGGCGAACAGCCCGGCATAATCGTACAGTTCCTTGTACTCGATTGTTCCGCTCATAGCGGTTCCTCCTTCGTGAATGCGTGATTACCGGTTCTTTCCTACCTTGTTCGCCAGCGCCAGCAACGTCGCCGCCGTGACGATCATCGCCAGAAGAATCCAGATCGGAATGAGGGTGACAGGCCACGTCCATGTGACCATCCGTGTCAGCTTCAAGATGACGAAGATCAGACCCGCGACTTCTGAGAGCGCCATTAGCATGATGAACGCCCAGACAAAAGCCCTTGCGATGATCTCATGGTCTCGCTCCCGCTTTTCATTGCGGAGGGGAGCGGCCTCGCGTTCGATGTCATGCATGTCAAAACGCCTTCCCGTGCTTATAGGGCCTGCTTTTGTTGTACGCTGCCTTCTCCTCGAAGATCGATTCCGGCGATGCTCCGTGGTTGCGCAGCCATTGGAAGATGACGTCGATAATGTCAGAGAAAATCCACCCAACTACGGTCGTGTCCATGATCTTCCCGTCGTCGATGTTGATTCCAGCTTCACCAGAACCGCCGAACCCAAACAGCATAGACAGCATGGAATGAATCATGCACACCAAGATCGGCAGCGGGTCGTCCGATGTGTCGTATGAGGGGCGCAGAGACTTCGGCAGATACTCGATGTCATAGTGCCCCATGAAGTCCATGATGCGAATCACGCAGTCGATCAGCTCGACGCCGACGCCTTCGATCTTCTCAGGTTTCTCCGGGTTGGAGTAAAGCATGGGCCTGCCAGCACGCGCTTCTTCCAGCGCTTCGGACAGCTCCGAGTGCATCAGCGCGACAGCTTCTCGCGGGTCGCGTTCAGTGTCCCACCAGCCATGTTCAAGGGCGGTGGTGTGAACCTCTTTGATCGCGGTGCAGATGTCCATTGTCTGACCTCCAAACTTTCATCTTTGCTGGCAAAACGTATAACTACACTTAGAATCTTTGCTGGGAACATTGAAAATCCATAGGACGACGCTAATAGCGTCCTACTATGGAATATTATAGACGCTAATAGCGGATTTGTCAAGCGTTCAATGTCCCTCAAAGGGCCATTTTTACGCCTTTTTCGTTATTTTGAGTGTGGAAAGTGCCATCTGGACTTGGCAACCTCGGTTGCCACAAAGTTGCCAAGCGGAAATAACATGTCTAAAGTATGTGAAATATGGAAAATTGCCGGGTTTTTCAGACGGAGATTGTCAAGGCTGTCTGAGGCTGTCACAGTCTCCGAAAATGTGCATACTGCGCAGATGACACCGAATGTGCTGTGCATCATGCACAACAAAACGGGAGAAAAAAGGAAAGAGCCGAGAATTTCTTCTCGGCTCCTCTGGTCTGGGTGGAGAGATTTGAACTCTCGGCCTCTTGAACCCCATTCAAGCACGCTACCAAACTGCGCTACACCCAGTCGGGAATCAACAGACGATATTATAGCACAAATGTCGGCATGTGTCAATGGTGAACGTTGTGAAACCGCCCGTTTTTTGCAAAAAAGATTTCTTGACAGGGGCGGTTTTTCGTGCTATATTGATACATATCGCAACGATGGGAACAAGTACGTCGCGTTTTGGGATACAGAGAGGCCGCGGGCGGTGGAAGCGGCACGAAGGGCGCGGGGGAATACATCCCGGAGCGGAGGGGTGAAAACGCAGTAGCCTTCTCCGGGTGCGCCCGATACAGCGCGCAGGAGGCTGCCCCTAGGGGGCGGCGAATGGAAGTGGTACAGCGGTTGAGCGCCTTCCCCGATGGGGAGGGCGTTTTTTTCGGAAATTTTTTGAACGGACGGAGGCGAGCGCCATGAAAATGACGGAAGAGATGCTTTCCAAACACATGCAGCCCATTACCGGAAGCGCGATTCGCGATATTTTTAAGCTTCTGGCCAAGCCGGGCATGATTTCCTTTGCCGGGGGCAATCCCTCCAATTCGGCTCTGGAGCCGGATGTGGTTTCGGAAGTGGCCCAAAGCGTGCTGAAAAAATACGGCACGACCCTTTTGCAGTACGGCGGCACCGAGGGTTTCGCGCCCCTGCGGGAATCCACGGCGGAATTTTTGAAGACCTGCGGCATTTCCGCCGGGGCGGAGGAGATTCTCCCCACCCAGGGCAGCACCCAGGGGCTGGATCTTCTGTTGAACGCGGTGATCGACCCCGGCGACACGGTGCTGGTGGAAAGCCCCACCTTCCTGGGGGCTATCCAGTGCATGCGCATCCGCGGCGCGAATATCGTGTCCATTCCAACGGATGAGGAGGGCGTGATTCCCGAAGCGGCGGAAGAGCTGATTCGGAAGCATCACCCCAAAATCATGTATATCATTCCCACCTTCCAGAATCCCACCGGCATCACCCTTTCCGCCCGGCGGCGGCCCGCCCTGGCGGAACTGGCCAATCGTTACGGGGTGATTCTGGCGGAGGACGATCCGTATCGGGATCTGCGTTACGAAGGCGAGGCGCTGCCCGCCATCAAGCAGTTTGACGAAGACGGCTGGGTGGTGTACCTTTCCAGTTATTCCAAGCTGATTTCTCCCGGCATGCGGGTGGGCTCGGCGGTGGTTTCCAACCCGGCCCTTCTGCGGAAGATGGTCATCGGCAAACAGTCTCAGGACGTGCATTCGCCGCTTCTGACCCAGGCCATTGTGGACGAATATCTCCGCCGGGGGCTGCTGCCTCCGCACATCCGCCGCATCTGCGCCGATTACAAGGCTCAGCTGGACGCCATGCTGGATTCCTTCCGGGATTTTCCGGCGGGCACCGTGCACACCGCGCCCCAGGGCGGCCTGTTCGTGTGGGCCGCGCTGCCGGAGGGGTATGACGCCCAGGCGCTGCTGCCTGCCTGCGTGGAAAAGAACGTGGCCTATGTGCCCGGCGTGCACTTCTACCCCGAAGGCGGCCACGAAAATACGCTAAGACTGAATTTCTCCAACGCTCCGGCGCCTCAGATCAGGCAGGGCATGCGCGCGTTGGCCGAAGCAATAAAGGAGGGTTAATCTCATGCATATTCTGGACGAATTGAAAGAACGCGGCTTTATCCGTCAGGTGACGTTTGAAGAAGATCTCTACAAGGCCTTTGACAAGGGCATGGTGACGTTCTACACCGGATTCGACCCCACGGCGGACAGCCTGCACATTGGCCATTATATCCCGATCATGGCCATGGCCCATCTCCAGCGGGCGGGCCATCGCCCTATCGCCCTGATGGGCGGCGGCACCGGCATGGTGGGCGATCCTTCCGGCAAAAGCGACCTGCGCAAGGTGCTGACCGTGGAGGACATCGACCACAACGTGGAATGCTTTAAAAAGCAGATGTCCAATTTCCTGGATTTCGACCCCGCCAAGCCCAACTGCGCCCTGATCGTGAATAACGCCGACTGGCTGCGGAATTTGAATTACATCGAATTCCTGCGGGACGTGGGCTCCCTGTTCTCCGTCAACCGCATGCTCACCGCGGAATGCTACAAGCAGCGCATGGAGAAGGGCCTGACCTTCCTGGAGTTCAATTACATGATCATGCAGTCCTATGATTTCCTGATGCTGAATCACAAATACGGCTGCATTCTCCAGGCCGGCGGCGACGACCAGTGGAGCAACATGCTCTCCGGCGCGGATCTGATTCGCCGCAAGGACGGCAAGGACGCCTTCGCCCTGACCTTCCAGCTGCTTCTGAATTCCGAAGGCAAGAAGATGGGCAAAACCGAGAAGGGCGCTCTGTGGCTTTCCGCGGACAAGTGCTCTCCCTATGATTTCTACCAGTACTGGCGCAACGTGGCCGACGCGGACGTGGAGAAGTGCCTGGCGCTTTTGACCTTCCTGCCCATGGACGAGGTGCGTCGTCTGGGCAAGCTGCAGGGCAGCGAGATCAACGAAGCCAAGCGCATTCTGGCCTACGAGGTCACCAAGCTGATTCACGGCGCGGAGGAGGCCGACAAGGCCCGTCAGGCGGCGGAAGCTCTCTTTGGCGGCGCGGCTCACGCGGGCAGCATTCCCACCACGGAGCTGACCCGGGAGGATCTGGCTCAGGACGCGCGGGTGATCGCCCTGATTACCCGGGCTGGCATGTGCAAATCCAACGGCGAAGCCCGCAAGACCGTGCAGCAGGGCGGCCTGACCATCGGCGAAGACAAGGTCACCGACGTGGACTTCTGCTTCACCCCCGAAATGCTGGAGGGCGAAGGCGTCGTGGTGCGCAAGGGCAAGAAGACCTATCATAAGTTCGTACTCAAGGGCTGACGGCCCGAAAAAGCGGGGCCTGCCTCGGTTACAGCCGGGGCGGGCCCTTTGAAAACACGGCAAAAGGAGAAAAAATATGCGGATACTCTTGGTAAACGACGACGGATATCGGGCCCCTGGGCTGAGAACCCTGGGCAATGCGCTGCAGCAGGCGGGGCATCAGGTGATCGTTGCCGCGCCGGATCGGGAGCGCAGCGCCGCCAGCCATTCCTTCACCATTCAATCCCCTCTGCGGGCAAAGGCCTTCCGGGAAGACGGCCTGACGGGTTACGCCATCGACGGTACGCCCGCGGACTGCGCCCGGCTGGGGCTGTTTTTGATGGACAATCAGGTGGATTTCGTAATGTCCGGCATCAATCAGGGGGCCAATATGGGGGGCGCGTGCGTATATTCCGGCACGGTGGGCGCGGCGGTGGAGGCCGCCATGGCTGGTTGTCCCGCCATGGCCGTTTCGCTGGACAGTTATGTCTCTCACGATTTCGGCCCCGGGGCTCAGGTGGCGCTGAAGGTGCTGGACTGGGCGGTGGGGCATCCCCTGGGGCGGGGAGAAATCTATAACCTGAACGTGCCCGCCCTGCCTTACAAAGAGATTCTTGGGGTGCGCGCCGCCAGCCTTTCGCCGGTATTCCTGGGCAAGCCCCGGTATGAAAAACACGTTTCCCCCTACGGCGTGGAGCATTATTATCTTACGGATGGGGAACCGGTGCCCATGGAGGACCCGGAATGCGACTTCCTGTTGTGCCAGGCGGGCTGGGCGACGCTGACGCCCATTACCTGGAACATGGTGGCCCAGGGGGGCATGCATGCCCCGGAGGTTACCCTGTGAAGCCCTATAAAACCCTCCTGAAGGCGGCTTCGGAGGAATTCATCGTCAATAAATCCCGGTTTATCGGCCACGGCGCCCCCTGCGAAACCGAGGAGGAGGCGCTGGCTTTTCTGGGCAGAATGCGGGAGCAGTATAAGGACGCGAACCATAATTGCTATGCCTACATCATCGGCGCAAACATGGGCGTGATGCGCTACAACGACGACGGCGAACCCGGCGGCACCGCGGGCATGCCCATCATTGAAGTAATGAAGGCCCGGGGGGTAACCAACTGCGCCGTGGTGGTGACCCGGTATTTCGGTGGGATTCTGCTGGGGGCGGGGGGCCTGACCCGCGCTTATGCCCGGGGGGCTACGGCGGCGCTGAACGCCTGCGGCGTGGGGGTGATGCACCCCACGGCCCGGTATCTGGTGGACGTGCCCTATCCCATGCTGTCCCGGGTGGAATATTTCCTGGCCTCCGCGCCGGTGGTGGTGGAAGAAAAGACCTTTGCCGACGTGGTGACGCTGAATCTGGTGGTAAAGTGCATGGACGAGGAAACGCTGCTGAAGCAGATTACCGATCTTTCCGAGGGCCGGCTGGAACCCATGCGGTTTGAAGAATTTTATCGGGCCTGGCCGGAGGATTGACAGCGTGTGCGGAATATGTTAGAATAAAGCAAAGAAACGAAAGGGGGGAGACTTTACCGTGAGCGAATTGCAGCGGCATATGGCTCAGATTGTGCGCGGCATGTTTTCTGTGAAAGCGCGTGACGGGAGAAGTCTGCCCTTTTTGGGTTCCGCACGCGCGTAATTTTTGAAATGTTCTGCGGCGGCTCCGAAGGGGGCCGTCGATTTTTATGTTTTGGGAGGAAAAGAAGATGAAGACCTTTTGGGCCACGGCCCGAATGTGCATGGTGGAAAAAAGTTATTTTGGATTGGGCAACCTCATTGGCGAATACCTGCTGCGCACGGTGGGGCTGATGGTCATGCTGATGGTATGGCGTTCGCTGGCGCTGCAGGGCGCGGACATGCAGGGCCTTTCCCTGAATCAATTGATGATGTATACCATCCTGACCACGGTGCTGCGGCCGCTATTGGACGTGCGCACCCCGGCTTCGGACTGGCTGCACGACGGCACGGTACTGTCGCTGTATCTGCGGCCCGCCCCGGTGCTGAGCCAGCTGGCGGCCTACACGGTGGGGGGCTGGTGTCTGCCGGTGGCCATTATGACCCTGCCGGGGCTGCTGACGGGAGTGACCTGCGGCGTGGATTTTCGCCCGGCGAGCCTGCTGTTTCTGCCGTCGCTGGTGCTTTCGGTGGCGGAGGGCTTTGCGGTGGACTTTCTGTTTGCCTGTTTGCTGATTCGGCTGAAGAACCTTTCCTGGGTCATGGAATGTTTGCGGACGGCCCTGTGCGCCCTGCTTACCGGGGCGGTGATTCCCTTTGCGGCGCTGCCCTGGGGAATCGGCCGGTTTCTGGCGCTGACGCCCCTGGGCACCCTGGCGGGAGCGGCTCCGGCCATTTACGTGGGGCTGGAAAGTCCCGGGCCTATCCTGCTGGCCCAGGCGTGCTGGACCGTGCTGCTTTGGCCCCTGGCCATCTGGCGCTTCCGCCGGGCCCGGGAAAAGATGATTTCCTATGGAGGATGAACAGATGAAAGGCGCAATTTCTTATCTGAAGGAATTATTTGGCCTGTACCGGCTGTACGGGCGCATGGATTTGCAATGGTTTCTGCAGGACAGCCGCAATTCGCTGATTCTGCTGGCGGTGGACGTGGTGCTGGGCGTCGCCGATCTGGCGGGACTGATGCTGCTGGCGGTGCGTTTTCAGGGGGTGGGCGGCTTTTCTGCCCGGGAAGTGCTGTTTTTCCTGGCCTTTTATGAAACGGGCAACGGCTTTCTGACCATGCTGTTCTGCAATTACAACGTGCTGAACATCAGCCGCCGGGTGGGCCGGGGACAGCTGGACCATATGCTGATTCAGCCGCGGCCTCTGGCCATGCAGCTGCTGGCGGAGGGCTTCGCGCCGGTCAGCGGCTGCGGGAAGCTGCTGGTGGGGCTTGCGGTGCTGATCGTGGCCTGCGTGGGGCTGCACATGCGGATAACCCCCGTCTGGGTTCTAATGCTGATGCTGTACGTGATTTGCTACGGGGCGCTGCAGATTGGCCAGAGCTATCTGTGGGGATCGCTGGCCTTCTACATCCCCGCGGCCTTTGAGGAAATTTCATCGGTGATTCTGGATTTGAACGGCGCTGTGGGCCGGTATCCGCTGGCGGGGCTGCCCCGCTGGCTGGCGGCGGGCCTGTGCACGGTGCTGCCGGTGGGGCTGACGGCCTATCTGCCTGCCCGGGTGCTGCTGGGAAAGGTTCAAACTCCCTGGCAGATCGCCCTGCCCTTCGCGGTGGCGGCGGCGTTTCTCTGGGGCGCGGGAAGGGCCTTCCGCCGGGGAATGCGCCGGTATCTGACTCATAGCTGCAATCGTTATCGGGACATGGGCTTTCGAAATTGAGGGGAGGTTTTTCCGTGAATCCTGTAGTTGAAATGGAAAACGTTGTGAAATATTACGATCAGAAGCGGCCGGTGGGGCTGTTCCGCCGGGAAACGCACCGGGTTTACGCCTTGAATGGGGTGAGCTTTTCGTTGGAAAAGGGGGATCTGTGCGCCTATGCGGGCCCCAACGGCGCGGGAAAATCCACCACCTTCAAACTGCTTTCCGGCATGCTTTCGCCCCAGGAAGGGAAGGTTTCCGCTTTCGGCGCGAACCCGGCGGAGCATCGCATCGCCATGATGCAGAAAACCGGCGTGCTTTTTGGCAATCGTTCGGAACTGTGGTGGGATCATCCGGTGCGCACCAGCTTCCTCTGGAAAAAGCAGGTGTGGGGTATTGACGACCGGGCGTATGCGGAGAATCTGGGCTTTTTGAAGGAATTACTGGATTTGGATGAGATTTGGACGGTATTTGCCCGGGAGCTTTCCCTGGGGCAGCGGATGCGGGCCAATCTGGCGCTGACGTTTCTGCACGATCCCCAACTGGTGCTATTGGACGAGCCCACCCTGGGGCTGGACGTGCTGGCCAAGCGGCAGATGATCGGCTTTATCAAGCGCATCAACGAAGAGAAAAAGGCCACCATACTGGTGACCTCTCACGACATGGACGATTTAATGGAAATGACCCGGCGGGTGATCCTGATTCAGCGGGGCAAACTGGCCTTTGACGGCGATTTGCAGGCGCTGCTTTTCCGCACTGGAGACCGGCGTACCCTGCGGATTACCCGGCCGGGCCCCGCGCCGGAGCTGCCGGGGGCGAAGCTGGTTTCCAGCGCTCAGGGTGTGCACGCCTATGAATTTATCGGCACGGAAACCCCCGCGGTGGAGCTGCTGGCCCGCGTTTCGGCGCTGGCGGAGGTGCAGGACGTGGAGTTGGGCCGTGCGCCCATCGAAAGCGTCATCGCCGCGCTGTATGAAAAATGGAAGAGGGAACAGCCGGCGTAAGCGCGTCGGTTAATTCCCGGCCCTGGCTGCCTTTTTCAGATCAAAGGCCGCCAGGGTTTTTTCCATATCCGCGGCGATTTCCTCCGGCGCGGCGGCCAGAGACAGGAACCGATGCCGTCCGCCGGGCATGGGCCGCCAGCGGCTGACGCCCTGAGCGTCCAGGGTCACCAGGCCGGGAGCGGAGGGGTCGTAGAAGGGGCAATCGGGATGCATGGCCCATTGCACCGTGCACAGATCCCAGCTGTTGCGGCCCGCGCCGCCGGCATACAGGCGATAAGCCTGGGCCACGGGATTTTCCGGGGAAAGGGCATGCGGCTCTCGCAGGGCGATGACGTCTGCCCCCGCTTCCCAGCCCAGCAGGTTGATTTCTCCGGGCCAGGTTTCCAGAATCAGCCGGGCGGAGGTGAGGTCCATCTCCACGTTCCATTCCGGCCCGGTGCAGTCCGGGGCGAAATTGCCGGCCATCAGCGTAAGCCGCGCCACCTTTTTGGCGATCAGCCCCCAACCGGACAGGGGCGAGACGGAATCCGCCTCCGAGGACAGCAGATTGGCCAGGTTCCGCAGCGGGCCGACGCCGATGATTTCCACGGAATGATCCGGCTGAGCCGCCAGAATTTCCCGATACAGCCGGGTGCAGTCCGGAGCCTGCCGGGCCTCGGCGGGCATTTCTTCCGCCAGGGGGCGGTTGTATTTTTCATAGGCGGGGCCGGTGAGAAATCCGGGGTCCTTCAGCGTGCCCACAGGGGTCTGCTCCGCCCCGTACCACCGGAGAATGCTGCGAATGGCGCCCACGCCCCAGGGGGAGGAGGTGCAGTGCATCACCCCCAACAGCTCGCTGCCCGTTTCCCGGGCGTAGAGAATGCACAGGGCCAGGGCAGCCGCGTCGTCGCAATCCGGGCCAATGTCCGTGTCCAGCAAAATGCGTCGTCTTTCCATAAGAATGCTCCTTTTTTCGGTCAAAAGACCATCTCGCCGGGCCGGTAGCCCTCGGGCAGGGGTTCCTCTTCCAGGAACTGGAACGTATCGTCCTGCAGAATGGGCAGGAAGATTTCCAGGGGGATGGGGTCGAATTCGCAGGCGTAGCTGGTGGCGCCGAACCAGCCGCCCTCCTTGGCCCGCAGGTTCAGGTCCCGGGCGAACTTGGTGTGGTTGGAACAGTCGTGTACCAGACAGGGCCAGTGCTCCTCCGCCGCCCGGCGCATCATCTTTAGCGTCATCTCCCGGCTCCAGATGGGGGAGATGTATCCATGGCGGCAGATGTAGAGATTTTCTCCCAGATAATTGCACAGGTTGTTGGGGTTCAGGTGCAATTCCGCGAAGTTGATAAAGTCCACGCCCGTGGCCAGAATCTGCTCCTTTTTCTGCAAAAAGCGCTGATACAATTCGGGAGTCATGGGGGTTTCGATGCCCACGTAGGAAATGTACTTTTTAGCCAGGGCAATGGCTTCGATCACGCTGTCGGCGCAGCCGGAGGCCCCCAGGTTGAACCGCAATTCATCCAGCCCCGCCCGGCCCAGGGCCTGCAGATTTTCGGCATTGGCCAGGGTGCCGTTGGTGTAGAGATGCTGATGTATCCCGGCGGCGTGGAATTTTTCGATGATGGGATAATATTTTTCAATTTCCATGAAGGGCTCCAGGTAGACATAGGAAACGCCGGTGGGCTTTTTGCAGGTGCTCAGCAGAAGCTCCACGTCTTCCACCCGGTATTTGCCCCCGCCGATTTCCCACATGCCCTCGCCGATGGGGGGCTGCTGATCCAGTTCGCCATAGTTATAGCAGAATTTGCACTGGATGTTGCACTTGTTGGTTTTGCGGATGGCGGTCAGCCCCGTGCCCGTAAGGCAGGAAGTGCAGCCCCGGGAGAATTTCGCGTCGTCGCCCACGTATAGGGTGCGGCCCATCAGGAATTTCAGCCCCGGAATTTCCGCCGCCAGTCGGGCGTTGCGGGCGTCCACGGCGGATTCGATCTGAGAAAAAACGGCGTAGACGATTTCCTGCTGCCGGGGCGGCAGAGGCTGATCGTCCTGATATTCGGCAAAAAACGACATCCAGGTCAGCGCGTCTTTTTTGGATATTTTCACGGGAAAAACCTCCGGTTTCTGGTAGAAAGTCACTCTATCAGTATGACACGAAACGCCGGGTTTGTCAAATTTTTCCCCGGCCAGTGAAAAGGAGCCGGCGTAAAGCCGACTCCTGAATGGGTTTTTATTTGCCGTAAAGACGTTTGGCCTCCCGAAGGCTCTCTTCCGGATCCATCAGCGGGCGATATTCCAGCCCGCAGGCGCCGGTGTAACCCGCCTTGTCCACGGCGGCGAAGATCACCTTGTAATCGTTTTCGCCATACTGCAGCTCGTTTCGGCCGGGATGCCCCGCGGAATGCAGATGAGCGATGCAGTCCAGATTCTTGGTGATGTTGGGAATGATGTTGCCCTCCATCACCTGCTGATGGTAGATGTCGTACACCAGCTTTACCAGCGGATGATTCACTTCGCGGATGATTTCAAAGCCCTCCACCGCGGACCAGAGATAATACCCCGGATGGTTCACCAGCGTGTTCAAAGGCTCCAGCATGATGGTCACGCCGCTTTTCTCCAGAATGGGCCGGGCCAGATTCAGGGTTTCCACGATGGCGGCGTGCTGCTGCTCCCGGGGCGCGCCGGTATCCTGACCCACCTGGGTAATCAGCCGCTTTACGCCCATGCGATTGGCGGCCTGGCAGCTTTCCTCCAGCCCGTCCAGCCAGGCCTGACGGAACGTGGGGTCGGTCATGCGGAATTCACTGGTGCACATGCTCAGAAGCTCCACGCCCGTTTCCTCACAGGTGCGGCGCACTGCGTCGAAATCCAGTCCCTTCCAATTGTAGGTTTCCGCCGCATCATAACCCAGGGCCTTGACCCGGCGCAATCCCTCGCAGAAATCCATGTCCCCGAAAAAGCAGGGAATGGGAACGCAAAGACGCATAGAAATGTCCTCTTTTCTTTTGAAATGAAATCAGAAGTAAATCACCTTGCCGGTTTCCATGGACTCGTTGGCGGCGAAGCCCACCTTCAGGGACTTCAGCGCGTCGCCGTAGGGAGAGCGAACGCCGGCGGGGTTCCCGGTGCGCACGGCTTCCACAAAGGCCTGATCCAGCAGCAGGGTCTGGTCCACCTGACGGTCAATATCCCGGGTCTCGTGGGCGGTGCGCAGAATCAGATTGTTGCGCAGGCGATAATCGATGATCATATCGTTCAGGGTGATGACCAGTCCGCAATTGGGCCGCACGCCCTGGGTATAGCAGCCGCTGACCAGCGTGGCGGTGACGTTGTTCTCGAAGCGCAGCACCACGGTGGAATGGTCGTCGGTGTCATACTCGGGGGAAACGCCGTCCTTGCCGGGCTCTACGATGCCCCGGGAGCAGGTGGCGTAAACGGACAGGGGTTCGCCGTAGAGATAGCGCAGACCGTCCAGCAGGTGAATGTTCTGCTCCACCAGCTGGCCGCCGCAGTCGGTCTTCTTCTGCCACCACCATACGCCGGGAATGCCGCCTACCCACGCGCCGTATACCAGGCCGCCGGCCTTGTGCCTGGGCAGCTCGGCCTTAATCATGTCCATCAGATCCAGATACCGGTCCTGGAAGCCCACGGCGGTCACCAGGCCCTTTTCCTCCACCCGGCGGGCGATTTCCTCCGCCTGATGTACGTCCAGCGTCATGGGCTTTTCCACCAGGAAGGGCAGATCCCGGTCGATGGCGGCTTCCTCCACGCCCTTGTGGGCGGTGGGCTCGATGGCGATGATCACCGCGTCCAGGGTTTCGCGGCTTTCCTTCTCAAAAAACGCCCGGTGATCGGCGTAAATCCGCTGGCAGCCGAAGCGCTCCGCCGCCGCGTTGCGCCGCTGTTCCACCGGATCGGCCACGGCCACCACGGCCACGTTGTCCATCTGTTCAAAGGAATGGATGTGCGCCTGCATTCTGCCGCCGCATCCAATCAGGCCAAGACGGATCTTTTCCATAATCTGTTTCTCCTTTTTCAAGGCGGCTTCCCGCCGCCTGTATTTTCTGGTATAATTATATTGTTGGAATCGCCGCAAGTCAATCTTATAATATTGATAAACTATAAGGATGTTGCACTATGTTTGCTGAAATTCGAAGAGAGTATCTGAACGCCGAAAATCCGGCGCTGCCCTTTGTGATCTGCACGGTGGGAGAAACGGCCAATCAGGGCCCGGTGAACCGCCCCCAGGGATTTGCCCATCACCACATCCTGTGGGTACGGGGCGGGGAGGGCATCTTCTGGGTGGGTGGAGAAAGGCGGGCGCTTACTTCCGGCATGGGCCTGTTTTGCCGAAGGGACGTGGCTCACGCCTATGAGCGGCAGGGCAGCGGGCCGCTGCACACCCGGTGGGTCACGTTCCTGGGCGGGGAAGGGGCGCTGGATTATTACGCGGTTCCGGAATTCTTCTTTTTTCAGGCGGACGCGGCCCTCGTTTCTGCCGCCGACCGGCTGGATGAAGCCTGTCAGGGAGGCAGCACGCCCCTTTCCCGCTCCGCCGTAGGTTATCAGTTTCTGGCGGACTGGCTGCGGCAGGAATTTGAGCCCGCGGTTTCTCCGGCGGCGCGGATTCGGCAATATCTGGAGGATCATTTTGCCGAGCCCCTGACGCTGGACGAGATCGGTGCGCAGGTGCGCATGAATCGTTACGCCCTGTGCCGATATTATCTGCGGGATCAGGGAATCACGGTGATGGAACAGCTGAAGAAAATCCGCATCGCCAAGGCAAAGCAGTTCCTGCGCTATGCCTCCTGGCCCATTGAAGAAGTGGGCCGGCTTTGCGGATACAACAGCCCCAGCTATTTCGGCAAACAGTTTCGGGAGGAAACGGGCCGCACGCCCCGGGCCTATCGGGAACAGCACAACGGATAAAAAATGGGAGAGAACGCTTTTTGCGCCCTCTCCTTTGCATTCTGGGGAAGAAATCAGATGCCTTCGGTGCGGATGATGAAGTGGGTGGTGCCGGTCATGTCGTCCCGGATGCCGCCGTAGGACTGATAGTCGCCCATCACGTCGCCCACGGCTTCCAGCCGGTCCTTCAGGCCGGGCAGGTCGTCGTCCAGGAAGGAGGTGAGCTTGCCAACGGCCTGCTCGTTGAACTCATTCAGACCGTCGCACAGTTCGGAAATGCCGTCATACAGCTCGCCCGCGCCCTCCGCGGCGGTGTCCACCGCGCCGGTGTAGGAGATCACGCCCTCATAGAAGGTGCGCATGTCGTCCAGGGTGGAATGGAGCTTCACCAGCGCCTGGTAAGCGTCGCTGTTCACGCCGTTTTCCTGCTCAGCTTCGTCCACGGCCTCCCAGAAGGAATCCATGGCCCGCTGCTGGGAAATGTTGTCGTCGATGATCTTCTGGACCTTGGGGGTCTTCATCTGCGCTTCGGTGTTGTCGTCGATGATCTTCTGCACGTCGTCGGTCTTCATCTGCGCTTCGGTGTTGTCGGCAATGGTCTTCTTGATGGAATCAGAGGCCATCTGCGCGTCCACGTTCTGCTGGATGGTGGCCTGCACGTCGCTGGAGGCCATCTGCTGGGCGGTGTTCTGGTCGATGAGCGCCTTCACGGAATCGGAAGCCATCTGCTCGTCGGTCTTGGAGGAAATGATGGCCTGCACGTCGGAAGAGGCCATTTTTTCGTCCACGGTCTTTTTCAGAAGCGCGTCACGGTTGGCCAGCTGCTGCTGGGTGGCGGCGGCGATTTTCTGCTGGATTTCGTCGGAGGCCATGGTCTTGGCGATGGTGTCCTGAATGGTGCTTTCCACAGTGGCGTCGATTTCGCCAGACTTGTCGGCCAGGCTCTTGGCCACGGCGGCGTCGATATAGGCCTTGAGTTCGTCCTCGGTCATGGTCTGCCGCATTTCGTCAGTGATGGAAGCTTCCACGGCCTGACGGATGCTGGCCTCGTAAGCCTGCGTAACCTGAGCGCGGATGGCGTCGGCATTGGCGCGCACCTGCTGCTCCACCTGCTGCTGCACGGCGGAAGTAACCTGGGCCTTCACAGCGTCGTCCAGAGAAGCGTCCACCTGAGAGGTGACCTCTGCCCGCACGGCTTCGGTGACCTTGGGAACCACCTGAGCCCGCACGGCCTCGGTAACCTTGGCGCGTACTTGCTCTTCCACGGCGGCGGTGACGGCCTGAGTGACCTGACCCTTGGCCACTTCGGTGATCTTGGTCTTGACCTCGGCCTTTACGGCGGTGGTGACCTGAGAGCGGACTTCCTTGCGCACGGCCTCGGTAACCTTGGTCTTCAAAAGCGCGTCCGCCTGACGAAGCACCTCTTCGTTTACGGTTTCCAGCAGTTCGGATTCGATACGGTCGATTTCGTCGGCGTAGTTGTCGATGGTCAGTTCGTTGATGGTGATGCCGTTGGCGGCGAAGGCGTCGCTGCTTTCGGCCAGGGTTTCGTTGGCGGTGGCCAGCACGGTTTCAAAGATGGTCCGGGCGCCGGCAACCAGATCGGCGCTGTTGGCGGAAATCTCGTTCAGGCCGTCGGAAAGCTCCTTCGCGCCGGAGAGCAGCTGATCGCCGCCGTCCAGCAGCTGGGTCATGGCGTCGGTGAGCTCGCCGCCCACCTCATCCAGATCCACGCTCAGGGAGAAGCTGTCGCCGTCCAGGCTGGTTTCCAGAGAATTGGCGGCGATGGTGTACGCGCCGGAGAAGGTGAAGTCGGTTACGTCGCCTTCGACCTTTGCCTGGGTGGGAATTTCAAGATCAATGTCTTCGTAAGAGGCCAGATCCAGCGCGTCGCTGAGGCCCGGCAGACCGTAGCACAGCACGGCGGTGCGATCGCCCATTTCCAGCACCTTGCCGTTTTCCACGGTGACGTTTTTGAAGTTGGCGGAATCCGCCAGCATCAGCGTGGCCATGAAGAAGGGCACCGGCATGTCGATTTCCTCGCCGGAAACGGTGGCCTTGGCGGTTACCTTGGTGGAATAATCCAGAGTCATCACCAGGTGTCCGCTTTTGCCGGCCAGGTCGGCGGGAGCGATTTCCGCGCCGTCCAGGGTGTAGGTGATCTTCAGACCCACGGGCAGCTCCGCGTCGGATTTGCCCTCGTAATGGATGTCGTTGCCCTGAGCGTCCCAGACCAGCGCGCCGTTTTCGGCGGTGAAGGTTTCGTCGCCGCTCAGGTTTTCGATGTCCGTCAGGCTGGAAACGTCGTTCAGCGTCGCCGCGCCGTCCGCGTTATGGAGCTTCTCGCTGACCACGATGTCCAGGGGCGTGCCGTCCGCTCCGGCCAGCACGAATACGGTTTCTTTTTTGTCCACGGCGTCGGTTTCCTCTGCCAGGCCGGCAAGGGGAAGTACCGCCAGCATCAGGGTGGTCATCAGCGCCACCAGGCGCAGAAGCTGCTTTTTCATGGAAATTGCCTCCTTACGACTTTCTTGCAAAGGGAACCTCAGTTCTTGGACTTCATGCCCAGGGTGGTATGGCGGATGAGCCCGTCAAAGAGCATCAGCAGGGCAGGCAGGATGAAGATTACGCACAGCATACTTACCACTGCGCCCCGGGCCATCAGCATGCACATGGAGGAGATAATGTCGATATCCGAGTACACGGCCACGCCGAAGGTGGCGGAGAACAGCCCCAGACCGCTGACGATAATGGAGGGAATGGAGGTGGACAGGGCGATGTTGATGGCCTCCCGCTTGGATTTGCCGGAATTGCGCTCGGCCTTGTAGCGGGTGGACATCAAAATGGCGTAGTCCACGGTAGCGCCCAGCTGAATGGTGCTGATGCAAATGGGCGCGATGAAGGGCAGCGACTGGCCCAGGTAATGGGGCAGGCCCAGGTTGATGAAGATGGCCAGCTCAATGACCGCGATGAGGATAAAGGGCAGCGACAGGCTCTTTTCCACCAGGGCGATGATGACGAAGATGGCGACGATGGAAACCGCGTTGACCACCTTGAAGTCGTGGTCGGTGGTTTCGATCATGTCCTTCATGCAGGGGGCCTCGCCGATGAGCATGCCGGTGGGGTCGTATTTCTTCAGAACGGCGTTGAGCTGATCGATCTGATGGTTCACGTCGTCGCTGGCCACTTTATAAGAAGAGTTGATCAGCAGAAGCTCCCAGCGATCGGAACGCAGGATGGAGGTGATGGATTCGGGCAGCATCTCTCGGGGCACTTCCGAGCCGATGACGGATTCCAGACCCAGCACGTACTTGACGCCTTCCACCTGCTCCATTTCGTCGATCATGGCGGTTACGTCCTTGGAGGAAAGGGAAGCGTCTACCAGCACCATGTGGGTGGAGGCGATGTCGAATTCCTCGGAAAGCTTGGTGTTGGCGATGACGTATTCCATGTCCTCGGGCAGGCACTGACCCATGTCGTAATACACTTCGTCGTTGGTCTTGTCGTATCCATAATAGGAAACGGGCAGAAGGGCGATGAAGAGAATCAGGAACACGGCGAAGAACCGGGTGACCCCCTTGGCCAGACCGTTCATGTTGGGAATGATGGAACGATGGCGGGTCTTCTGCAGGGGCTTATCCAATACCAGAATCAGGGAGGGCAGCACGGTGACGCAGCTGATAACGCCCAGCAGCACGCCCTTGGCCATGACGATGCCCAGGTCCTTGCCCAAGGTGAAGCTCATGAAGCACAGGGCGGCAAAGCCGGCGATGGTGGTAATGGAGGAGCCCACCACGGAGGTGAGGGTTTCGTGAATGGCCACGGCCATGGCTTCCTTGCTGTCGGCAATGGAAGCGCGCTGCTCGTTGTAGGAATGCCACAGGAAGATGGAATAGTCCATGGTGACAGCCAGCTGAAGCACGGCGGCCAGGGCCTTGGTAATGTAAGAAATTTCGCCCAGGAAGCGGTTGGAACCCAGGTTAATGAGAATGGAAATGCCGATGCTGGCCAGGAACACGAAGGGCACCAGCCAGCCGTCCAGGAAGATCATCATGGCCAGGCACGCCAGCGCCACGGCGATGCCCACGTAAATGGGCTCTTCCTGTTCGCACAGGTCCTTCAGGTCCGTCACCAGGGCGGACATGCCCGCCACGAAGCACTGCTTGCCGCAGATGGCGCGGATTTCCCGAATGGCGTCCATGGTCACGTCGGCGGAAGTGGCGGAATCGAAGAACACCGCCAGCATGGTGGCGTCATCGGTGTTGAATTCGTTGCGGATTTTATCGGGGAGCATTTCCATGGGCAGGGAAATATCCGCGAAGGAATCGTACCAGATGACGGAGTCTACATGCTCCACCTGCTCCAGCTTCGCCTTCATTTCGGAAACCTGCTTTGCGTCCATGTCCTCTACCACGATCATGGAGAAGGCGCCCTTGCCGAAATCCTCCATCAGGTAATCCTGACCGATAACGGTGTCCATGTCCTCGGGCAGGTAGGTGAGCATGTCGTAATTAATGCGGGTGGTGAGCATGCCCAGGGTGGAGGGAACCAGCAGTATCAGCGCAATGATCAGTATCGGTATCCGATGTTTGACCACCGCTTTGGCAAATCGCATTACAGATCCTTCCTTTCATCATAATCAATTTCAATCACGTCCGGCTGCTGATGCCGGATGATTTTTACCGCGAACAGGGAAACGATCAGGTTCAGCGCCCCTTCAAACAGGGTGCATACCCCCAGCAGGATGGTCATGATCCGGGCGCTCTGGGTGGGCCGCAATACCAGCACCACGCCTACGCCGCCCACGAACAGCCCGAACAGCAGGATGGCCCACCAGCTTTTCAGCCCGAACCGCCGGGCGTCCAGGGACATCTGCACCTTCAAAAGGCCGTCGGCCAGGAACGTAATGCCCAGGGCCACGCAGATGAAGTTCATGGCCATGTGGGGACGGGCCAGCAGGATAACGCCCATCACCGCCAGCAGGATGCCCATGGCCAGATCAAATTGGAAGGCCAGCCGGTAAAGATCCCGGGAAAAAAATCCCACCAGTTTTACCAGCCCGAAGGCCACCAGCATCGCCCCGGCCAGTATGCCGATGACGGAAACAGACAGATCCGGCAGCGCCATTATCAGCACCCCCAGAACCATCAGCAGCGAAGAGATGATGATGTAGCCCGTCTTCGCCGCGCGGATTGTTTTTGTGGAACGCACAGTTATCCACCTCCTGATCCTTGACGCAGATAAGTATATCAGAAGGCGGCTTTTCCCAAAACAGACAGACGGCCGCCCCTGCCATAAAAACAGGCAGGGCGGCCGCATTGTCCAAATTTTAGACATTTAACCGAATTTGTCCAACGAAATCAGGAATGCCGGTGGTTCTTCTTTTCCTGGCGAAGCTGCTGGAGATTTTCGCGGAACTTTTCCTCGCTGCGCTCCATGCTTTCCCGCCTGCGGGCCTCGCGCTGGTTGAATTCCGCCTTGAGCTGAGCGCTCTTTTCCTTCAGAAGGCGCATGATGTCCCGGTTATACAGCCGCACGCCGGGGAAGGCTCGCATGGCGCGGCGCACCAGGGCGTTGGACTGCAGCTTTTCCCGAACCAGGCGGGTAAGGGTTTCGGTGTCGTCGCCGCCGGTGAGTTCCGCGGTGTGGCGGATGCGGCCCAGCACGACGATGGAGATCACATGGTCGGCGATCATGATTACGACCACGCCGATGGCCAACCCCAGCCGGAGATTTCCGCTGAGCCGGTCAAACAGCCCGAACAGGAAGGGCTTTACCAGATAGACCATGGTCAGCCCCAGCAGGCCGAAGGGAATCAGCGTGTTGGCACAGACGCGGCCGTTCAGGTTGAACCGGCGGTTGCTGTAATCCCACCACCGGGCGTGGAAAAGCTTTTCCATGAAATAGCTGGTGAGATATTCCAGCGTGCCGCAGACCACCATGGCCATGATAAACACAATGACCGGAGAGGAGGCGTAGCGGGAGAGGGACAGAGAGACCAGCACCGCGCCCCAGCCGTAAATGGGGCAATAGGGGCCGATGAGGAAGCCCCGGTTGATAAAGCGGTGCAGTTCGATGAGCTTGCAGGTAACTTCCATTACCCAGCCCAGCACGGCGCAGACAAAAAACATCAGTACATAGTTTTCCACAAGGGGCAGGTTCATGCGATGCCTCCGTTTCTGGCGGTCAGCTCTTCCTGACTGCGCCGGAAGGTTTCTTCTATCAGGCCCTTGCGCAGGTGGCACAAGCGGTCCATTCGCCGGGGAAAGTCGTCCTTCAGCCCGCCCTCCAGCCAGTCGATAAACAGCCCGAAGCACTGGCAGGAGTACAATTGCAGGATGATGTCCCTGTCCTCCTCAGAGGGGTGGAAGTCGGTGAATTTGGTGTTGATATAACTTTCCACCACATAGCGGCACATCTGCATCAGATACCGCTGAAAAATGTCCCTGCCGGAGGAATTATAAATATGTAGGGCGGCCTTTCGGTGCTGCAAAATAAAGCGGCTGGCGATTTCCAGACATTCCTCGAAGGATTCAATAGCCTCGTGATTGTGCAGCACGGTTTCGGTTTCTTCCCGCACGATGGCCTCGATGAGGGAAGGAATATCCTCAAAATGATAATAGAAGGTGTTGCGGTTGATGCCGCAGTCTTCCACAATGTCCTTGACGGTGACCTTTGAAAGGGGGCGTTCTTCCAACAATTTCACAAACGAGGCCATAATCGCCTTGCGGGTAAAAGACGCCATGGTTAACTGCTCCTTTTCCGATTGATTTCCACCACGTCGGTCAAATCGCACTTCAGGGCAAAGCATATCTTGGCCAGGGTTTCCAGATTGACCCCTTCCCGGCGGCCCATTTTTGCGATGACGGCGGGGGAGATGTGGGCGGAAAGCTGCAGATCCTTTTTGCGCATGCGCCTGTCCATCAGCAGCTTCCAAAGCTTATCATAGGAAAACACGGATTCAGAATGCGTATCGTTCACGGAATCAGTCTCCTTTATGCTGATTCAATTTTAGCATGCCTTGCCCGGGTATGCAAATTAAGATTCACGAAACAGAAGAATTTGCAATATTGTTTGTGCACGCAACAATCCGGGCCGTAATTGGTAAAATTTTGTGTGCGCCGCTAGTGACGACTGTTTTTGAATGGCGGAATTGCATAATTACGGCTGATACGATGCAATTATGCAGAAATGGTCCGAATGAACGGAAATATTAACACGGTAAAGCGGTTGAAATGAGAATGAATGCCTTGACATCGTAAAAATGCAGTTTTATAATAGAAACAACCAAAAACGCAGAATTCAGGAAATTTTTGATGGATAAAATGCATACCTGAGCAAACTGAAAGGGGCGGGAATCGATGAATTCAAAATTCCTCCTGTATGTCATAAAACGATTTTGCATGGCGGTGCTGACGATCTTTCTTGTAATTGCCATCACCTTTTTCGTGATGCACGCCATTCCGGCCAGCCCCTTCAGTTCCGAAAAAGCAAAATCCGACGAAACCATCGCGGCGCTGGAGGCAAAATACGGTTTTGACAAGCCGGTGCCGGTGCAGTTCGTCAATTATTTGAAGAACATCCTTCGGGGAGACTTCGGGCTTTCCACCAAATGGATCGGTTCCACGGTCATTGAACTGATCATGGGCGGCTTCGGATATTCCGCCCGGCTGGGCCTTTCCGCGGCGGCCATGGCCATTGTCTCCGGAGTGATCCTGGGAGCGCTGGCGGGGCTGAAGCGGGGCAAGTGGCTGGACAAGGTGATTCAGGTGGTCACCACCGCGCTGGTGAGCATGCCCTCCTTCGTTATCGCCACTCTGCTTCTGATTATTTTCTGCCTGAAGCTGGAATGGGCCCCCACCATGGCCACGCAGAAGGGCGGCATGATCCTGCCGGCGGTTTCCCTGGCGCTGTATCCCATGGCGTACATCACCCGCCTGGAGCGCTCCGCCATGCTGGACGTGCTGGGGCAGGATTACATCCGCACCGCCCGGGCCAAGGGCCTGCGCAATAATAAGGTGATCTTCAAACACGCGCTGAAAAACTCCATGGGCCCGGTGATTACCTACGCTGGCCCCATGATGGCCTACATTCTCACCGGCTCCATGGTGGTGGAGAATATCTTCTCCGTGCCCGGGCTGGGCAGACTGTTTGTGAACAGCATGCTTCGAACCGACTACATGATGATTATGGGCGTTACCATCTTCCTGGCGCTGATTATGGTTTTGATGAACTTCATTGCCGACGTGCTTTATAAGGTGATGGATCCCAGAATCAATCTTTCCTGAGGAGGCGAGGAAAAATGGAACATCAGGACATGCCGAAGAAAAATTTCCTTTCTTTGCAGATGGATCCCCAGCTGTTTAAGCCCGCTTCCGACGAGGAAAAGGCGCAGCAGCTGACCCAGCGCAAATCCGTCTCCTTCCTGCGGGACGCCATGGGCCGGCTGGGCCGCAACAAAATGGCCATGATCTGCCTGGGCGTATTGGTGATCATTACCCTGATCGCCGTGATCGTGCCCACCTTTTACCCCTACACCTACACCCAGCAGGACGTGACCGGCAAACACCTGGCCCCCTTCGAGTATTCCAAGAAGGAACAGGCCCGCATGGCCGCCGGGGAAAAGGTCTTCCCCCACATTATGGGCACGGATAACCTGGGCCGGGATTACTGCATCCGCGTCATTTACGGCACCCGGATCTCCCTGCTGGTGGGCTTCGTGTCCGCGCTGATCGTTATCGTGATCGGCATTATCTACGGCTCCGTTTCCGGCTATTTCGGCGGCAAGGTGGATATGGTCATGATGCGTATCGTGGACATCATTTACTCCCTGCCGGATGTGCTCATCGTGATTCTGCTTTCCGTGGCCATTAAGGACATGATCAGCAATTCCAAAAGCGACCTGATTATCCGCCTTGGCCCGGGCATGATTTCCATCTTCATCGTCTTCGGCCTGCTTTACTGGGTGGGCATGGCCCGCCAGGTGCGCGGCCAGGTGCTTTCCATTAAGGAACAGGAATACGTGCTGGCCTCTCAGGCCACCGGCGCAAAGGCGGCCCACATCATTCGCAAGCACATGCTGCCCAACTGCGTTTCCGTAATCATCATCACCGCGGCCATGCAGATTCCCAGCGCCATCTTCACCGAGTCGTTTCTGTCCTTCGTGGGCATGGGCGTCTCCATGCCGATGCCTTCCCTGGGCTCTCTGGCCTCCGACGCCCGCAGCGGACTGGTTTCCTATCCGTATCTGCTGCTGTTCCCGGCGGCGTCCATTTTCCTGATCGTTTTGTCCTTCAATCTGCTGGGCAACGGTCTGCGGGACGCCTTTGACCCGAAACTGCGCTCTTAAGGGAAGGAGGACAAAGCATTATGGCATTGCTGGAAGTCAGAGATTTGAGAACGTCCTTCTTTACGCCCGCGGGTGAAGTAAAGGCCGTAAACGGCGTTTCCTTCAATTTGGACAGCGGCAAGGTGCTGGGCATTGTGGGAGAATCCGGATCGGGCAAAAGCGTGACGGCGTATTCCATTTTGCAGATACTGACCCATCCCGGCCGCATCGTGGGCGGCAGCATCAAGTTCAAGGGCCAGGAGCTGGTGGGCCTACCGGACAGCGAAATGCGGAAAATCCGCGGCAACCGGATCTCCATCATCTTTCAGGACCCCATGACCAGCCTGAACCCGGTGTACACCGTGGGCAATCAGCTGGTGGAGGCCATTAAGCTGCACACCGGCCGCAACGGCGCCCAGGCCCGGGATCGGGCGGCGGAGCTGTTGTCTCTGGTGGGCATCAACGAACCGGAAAAGCGCCTGAAGCAGTATCCATACGAGCTTTCCGGCGGCATGCGTCAGCGGGTGATGATCGCCATGGCGCTGGCCTGCGAACCGGATATCCTCATTGCCGACGAGCCCACCACCGCCCTGGACGTGACCATCCAGGCGCAGATTCTGGAACTGATGCAGGATCTGCAGAAAAAGCTGGGCATGGCCATTCTCATGATTACCCATGACTTGGGCGTCATTGCCGGCATGTGCGACGAGGTCATTATCATGTACGCCGGCGGCGTTTGCGAGCGGGGCACGGCGGACAAGATTTTCTACCATCCCCAGCATGAATACACCAAAGGCCTTCTGCGGTCCATTCCCAATATCGACAGCGACGAGAAGGAACGGCTGGTGCCCATTTCCGGCACGCCCATCGATCTGCTGCGGATGCCCAGCGGCTGTCCCTTCGCTCCCCGGTGCGAAAAGGCCATGAAGGTCTGCCTCCAGGGCCGCGCTCCGGAAGTATGGGTGGGCAGAGACCACCTGGCCGCCTGCTGGATGAATTACAAAACCGGCATGGAAAAGGGCCTGATCGAATACGGCGAAAACGGCGAAATTGTGCGGATGAAGCTGGACGGAGGTGACGAGGAATGACCCAGGAGTATAGGCCTCTGGTAGAGGTAAAGCACCTGAAGCAGTATTTCCCCATCACCACGGGCTTTTTGAAGACCACCATGCTCAAGGCGGTGGACGACGTGTCCTTCACCATCGGCAAGGGGGAAACCCTGGGCCTGGTGGGGGAGTCCGGCTGCGGCAAGACCACGGTGGGCCGTTCGCTTCTGCACCTGTATAAGCCCACCTCCGGTGAAATCTCCTTTGACGGGATGAAGATTACCAAAAAGACCCTGGACGAATATCATCGCCGGGCGCAGATGGTGTTTCAGGATCCCTATTCGTCTCTGAATCCCCGCATGACGGTGGGCGACATCGTGGCCGAGCCTATCGACGTGCATAAGCTCTGCAAAACCCGTCAGGAGCGGGCGGAGCGGGTGCAGGAGCTGCTGCGTACGGTGGGCATTTCCGGCGAACAGTCCACCCGTTACGCTCACGAATTCTCCGGCGGTCAGCGTCAGCGCATCGGCATCGCCCGGGCCCTGGCTTCCAACCCGGAATTCATCGTCTGCGACGAGCCCGTCAGCGCCCTGGACGTGTCCATTCAGGCCCAGGTCATCAACATGCTGGAGGATCTGCAGGATCAATTGGGCCTGAGCTATCTGTTCATCGCCCACGATCTTTCGGTGGTAAAGCACATTTCCAACCGGGTGGCGGTGATGTATCTGGGCAAGATGGTGGAGCTGGCCTCTTCGGTGGAGCTGCATCATCATCCGGCGCATCCCTACACCGTGTCGCTTTTGTCCGCCGTGCCCATGCCGGATCCGGACAAGGCCCGCTCCTCTCACCGAATCGTGCTGCAGGGCGACGTGCCCAGCCCCATGAACATGCCCTCTGGCTGCGCCTTCCGCACCCGCTGCCGGTTCGCCACCCAGCGCTGCGCGGAAGAATGTCCCCAGATGCGGGAAATCGCCCCCGGCCATTTCGCGGCCTGCCATAACATCTGACGATTGTATCGCCGGAAAATCCGGTGTGCAATAAAAAACGTACCCCAATGATTAAAGGAGGAACAGTCCATGAAGAAACTGCTCGCACTGGTTCTGTCGCTGATGATGGTATTGTCTTTCTGCGCGATGTCTGCGTCCGCGGAAGGCGAAGTTATCAACGTGATGTACGGCGGCGGCACTCCTGAGACCCTGGATCCCGCGCTGAACTCCGCTTCCACCGGTTCCAACACCATCCGTCTGGCCTTCTGCGGCCTGATGGGCACCCAGGTCGTTGACGGCGTGGCTTCCAAGGCCCCCGAAATGGCCGAAAGCTACGAAGTGTCTGAGGACGGCACGGTCTACACCTTCACCCTGCGGGAAGGCCTGAAGTGGTCCGACGGTTCCGATTTCTTCGCCAGCGATTTCGTAAAGAGCTGGAACCGCGCGGCTGATCCGGAGCTGGGCGCGGACTATGGCTATCTGTTCGACGTCATCGCCCGCTTGGACGACGGCACCCTGAACGTGGTGGCCGACGACGAGGCCCGTACCCTGGTGGTTACCCTGACCAGCCCCTGTGCCTACTTCCTGGAGCTGTGCGGCTTCACCACCTTCTATCCGGTAAAGGTTGAACTGGCTGACGCCGAAGGCGCCTGGGCCACCGATCCCGCCAAGTACATCGGCACCGGCCCCTTCCGCATGACCGAGTTCAAGGTGGACGACGTGGCTTCCTTCGAAAAGAACCCCTATTACTGGAACGCCGAAAAGGTCTCCCTGGGCGGCATCAACGCCTACCTGGCCGAGGACAGCGTCGCTATCCTGGCTGCCTATGAGTCCGACGCGGTTTCCTTCTGCGAAAGCGTTGACCCCGCCGAATTCGAGCGTCTGAATTCCACCTATCCCGGCGAGCTGGTCATGGGCGATCAGCTGGGCACTTACTACATCCTGTTCAACGTGCATAAGGATCTGTCTCCCGAAGGCAAGACCCTCACCGTGCAGGAGCAGTCCAAGGTTCGTTACGCCCTGGGCCTGATGATCAACCGTCAGGACGAAGTGGATTACGTCACCATGGGCGGCGAAGAAGCGGCCACCGGTTTCTTCCCCAGCGGCCTGTCTGACGGCCTGAACGAAAACGTGCGCGCCGCCGAAGGCTATGACACCTGGTACACCGGCACCGCCACTCCCTCCGAAGAGAACCCCGTGTACACCGCCGATATGGTGGAAGCCATCCACATTCTGATGGATCTGGGCTACAGCTACACCGGCTCCATCGAGGGCGGCGACATCAAGTTCACCGACGTGCCTTCCTTCGAATTCTCCTTCAACCAGAATGCCACCAACTCCGCCATCGTGCAGTATGTGCAGGAGTGCTGGAACAGCGTCGGCATCACCGGCGTGATCAACACCGAAGCCTGGGCCACCCTGCAGGTGAAGCTGGGCAAGGGCGACGCCGAAGCCTCCCGTATGGGCTGGGTTGCGGACTTCAACGACTGCGTGAACTTCCTGGAGATCTTCATCAGCAAGTCCGGCAACAACTATCCCCGTCTGGGCCAGGATGTGGGCGAATACACTCGCTACACCGACAACACCAAGGACGCCGGTCTGGGCGCTTACTGGGGCCTGAACGGCGATCAGACCTGGGCTGAGTGCTACGACGCTCTGGTAGATGAAATCAAGGCGGAGACCGATCCCGCTGCCCGCGCCGCCAAGTGCGCCGAGGCGGAGAAGATCCTGATGGCCACTGGCGCCGTCGCTCCCCTGCACTTCTACAAGAACCCCTACATGGTGAAGCCCAACGTCAAGAATCTGGCCGTGCTGGTCACTGGCGATGTGGTCTGGAACTACGTCACCATCGGCGAATAATCCGGATTTTTGCAAAAAGGCCGTCCGCGAAAGCGGGCGGCCTCAGCCTGTCAAAGAAGCCCTATTGCAGCGAGGTAATAGGGCTTCAAGTAGGAAAAGGGAGGGAAAAGCCGAAAAAGCATCCACTTG
>CACXHB010000140.1 GCA_902767315.1 uncultured Eubacteriales bacterium | reverse complement strand
GCTCCCCCGCCACTGCCACCCCTACCAGTTTTTGCTGAAATCTTTCAGATTTCCGGGCGCAAAAACTGCAAGGAAACGATTTTTGCTCTGGAAAAATGGGATTTTCCGCCGCAAAAATCCTCCCGTGCCCACGGTACATGCCGCTGGGCACGATTGAAATTCGAGAGGGCTTTGGCCCTCTCGAGCTCTCCAAGGGTTTTTCGACAGTCTGGGACGAAGGAGCCTCGCTTCCTTCGTCCTCTTTCTTTCTAATTCCCCCTCCCGGCGAATAGGCTTGTATATCCCCCAATTCTGTTCCAAGGGAGGTTGCCCGTTTTGCTTCAAATCGGAATCTATGGCTATGGAAATCTGGGTCAGGCCGCGGCCCGCGCCGTGCAGGCCCAGCCGGATATGACCCCAGCCGCCGTCTTCACCCGCCGGCCCCCGTCTCAGGTCAGTTCCCCCTTCCCCGTGTTCGCCGCCCGGGAGCTGCCCGCCTGGGCAGGCAGGCTGGACGTAGTCCTGCTCTGCGTGGGCAGCGTCACGGACGCCCCCCGCCTCGCCCCGGAAATCGCCGGGCGCTTTCATCTGGTGGACGCCTACGACGTTCACTCCGGCATGCGCGCCCATTTCGCCCGGGTAAACGCCGCCGCTCGTGCCGGAAACCGCACGGCCCTGATCTGCGCCGGGTGGGATCCGGGGCTGTTTTCCCTGTTCCGGCTGCTGGGCCGGGCGTTTCTTCCCCGGGGCGGGGAATGTACCTTCTGGGGCCCCGGGGTCTCCCAGGGCCATTCTCAGGCCGTGCGCCAGCTTCCCGGGGTATTGGACGCACGGGTCTATACCCTGCCCGACCCGGAGGCCCTGGCCCAGGCCCGCCGGGGGGAGGCCTATCCCCTTTCCCCGGAAAAAGCCCACCGGCGGCTGTGCTTCGTGCTGGCAAAGCCCGACGCGCCCCGGGAAACCATCGCCCGCACCATCGCCGGCATGGAAGGCTATTTCGCCGGCACCCCCACCCAGGTGCGCTTCCTCTCCCCGGAGGCCTTTGCCGCCCATCGGGAAAAGCTGCACCATGGGGGCAGCGTGCTGCGCAGTCAGGCCGGCCAGCGCATGGAGCTAAAGCTGACCCTCTCCTCCAATCCCGCCTTCACCGGCGCGGTGCTGGCCGCCTGCGCCCGGGCCGCGGCAGCCGCCGCCCGCCGGGGCCAGTTCGGGGCCCTCTCCCTGCTGGACGTGCCCCCCAGAGACCTGCTCCCCCCGGATACGGACGTCTTCCCCTTCCTCTGACTCCAAGCCTTCCCCCTGGAGAAGGTGGCCGAGCGTAGCAAGGTGCGTCCCCCTCCGTCCCATGCCTTCCCCTTTGGGGAAGGTGCCGCCCGCTGGCGGCGGATGAGGTCGTAACCCCTCCCACGCAAAAAGCCGGGAGCCCTTCGCTCCCGGCCAAAATTTTGAGTTCTGTAATTCGAATTAGTCCTTCAGATGGAAGGCTTCCTTCAGGTCGTCCACTTCCGCCTCGGAAATGTGCACAATGTCGCCCAGCTCCCGGGTGTTGATGATGGAATGCGCGGTGGATTCCATCACCTCCAGCCGGTCGAAGGCCTGCAGCAGGGTGCTGCCGGTGACGATGGCGCAGTCGTTTTCCACCATAACCACCGGCGCGCTCTCCTTCAGCTCCTCCGCCAGCTTGGCGGGATTCTGATAAATCTCCTCGTAGGGCAGCTTCTTCACGTCCCGCAGCAGGATGTAGCTTTCCGGAATGGTGCGCGCGTCGAATTCCGCGTCGGTCACGGCAAAGGCCATGGCGTGCACCGGGTGCGCCAGCAGAATCGCGCCGATTTCCGGATGCTTCTGATAGATAATCTCGTGCAGCTGCACGGCCCGGGAGGGCGTCTTGCCCAGTTCCTTCATGCCGGCCTTCACCCGCACCAGATCGTCCTCCTCCAGATACGCCCGGTCGTAATTGAAGGGCGTGATCACAAAGCTGCCGTCGGAAAGCCGCACGGAATAGGTGCCGTGGGTGGCGGTAAACAACCCCATCTTGTAGGAACGGTGAATCAGGGTAATCATGTCCCTGCGGGCGGAAAGTTCCTCGGATGTGTGGGTGTGGGGAATAAAGTCGTCCATTTTGGTGTGATAATTGGTTTCGCTGAGCCGGTAGGCGTTTTCGGGCAGGTCGTGAATCTTGCCCACCCGGTTGGCCAGCGCCTCCAGCGTGGCGGAATAATTCAGGGTTTCAAACCGGGAAAACGCCGTAAACATGTCCGGCGCACCCACGCAGACCCCGTGGTTTTCCAAAATGGCGATGTCGCAGCCCTGGGCGAACACCTCGCCGATGTTTTTGCCCAGTTCCTGGCTGCCGGGCACGGCGTAAGTGGCCACCCGCACGTCCGGGCAAATGCGCCGCACGGTGGGCAAAAGATCCAGATCCGGCGCCTTGCGCACGATGGACAGGGCCACCAGCGCCGGGGGATGGGCGTGAAGCACGGCCTTCAGATCGGGCCGCATGCGATAAACGGACTGATGGAAGGGCAGTTCGGAAGAGGGCCTGTGAGGGCCTTCCACCGTGCCGTCGGGATGGACGCAGATAATGTCCCTGCGGGTCAGGGTGCCCTTGTCCACGCCGGCGGGGGTAATCCAAAGGTTGCCGTCGTTGTCCATGATGGAGAGGTTTCCGCCGGACATGGTGGTCAGTCCCTTGTCGTAAATTCGCTGCATGAACATGACCAGTTGATCTGCCGGATGGATATATTCGATGTTCAAAATCCGTCCCTCCTGTTGCAGGAAAAATTCCCGCCCGAATTCGGGCTGTCTTTCTTATTTCTACGTCGGCGGAAAAATTCCTGCCTCGCCCTCCGCCGCCGATTGACAGGCAGAAAAAAATATGGGAAAATACCTAAAAAAACAACGCAAGGAGCCTGAACTATGAGCACGGAACTTTCCCTTCGCCTGGGCCGGGAGCCCCTGCGCCTCTGTCTGGACGCCCTGCCGGAAACCGCCCGGGAACCCGGTGACCGGGGCCAGCAGGTGCTGCGCCGGGCCTGC
>CACXHB010000139.1 GCA_902767315.1 uncultured Eubacteriales bacterium | reverse complement strand
TGCGCACTTCTCCGGCGAAGGCGAAGCGCCCGGGGAATACTTCTCCTACGCGAACCTGAACTACGGCGTACTGGGCACCATACTGGAGGCGGTCAGCGGTGAGCGCTTTGATCGATACATGCGCGTTCACGTGCTTGAGCCCATGGGTATCGGTGCGAGCTTCCACCTGTCGGACTTCTCTGAGGCCGATTTGGACAACCTGGCGGTGATCTATCGTAAGGAGTACGACGAAAACGGTTGGGCCGTGGAGGGCAGCGGCTGGATTCCCCAGTTTGATGACCTCGGCGACCGCAGCAGTGACGCAGACGTCGTGACCGTGGCAAACCCCGACAGCCAGGGAGGATTCAGCTTTGCCTCCGCTGCGGAATATGTACCGGGCACCAACGCCACCATCTTCAGCCCCCAGGGTGGGCTGCGCATCTCCGCTGATGAACTGGCCGTATATGTGCAGATGTACATGAACGGCGGCACTATCAACGGCAATCAGATACTGAAGCCCGAAACCGTGGACGCCATGTTCACCCCCGTATGGACATGGAACGGAAGCGAGGACGAGAGCAACGGCGATGCCGAGGGCGGTTTGTTCGCCTGCTACGGCCTCGGCATTCACATCATCACCAACGGCGCATATAACGGCGGCTACGGCGATAACTTCCTGGAGGACGTGTCCGCCCAGAAGCTGCACCTCGCCGGGCACTATGGCGATGCTTATGGCGAGTTCAGCATCTTCATGCTGGACAGGGATGCCAAGGCAGGCTTCGTCTATATTTGCAATGGCACAGAGTGCGATTACTACAACGAGCCCTCCTATGGCGCATATTCGGAAAACTGGATCTGGGAAGAGGAAATGGTTACAGCGTTGTATGAATACATTTTCAACGCGGATTGATCCTGAATTATAGCAATCGGGGAATATCACGTTCCCTTCATTCAACGCAGCTAAACATGGATCATGATCCTTTTCGTTGTCTCAGAACCTATAAGGTCAACCAAAAACCGCCCCAAAAACCGGTTGTAGATTTGGTTTTTGGCGGATGGTACAAATAATGTCAGGAGAGACAAAGCCTCGAGGCGAAAGCTTCGAGGCTTTTTCCTACTCTTTTGAGGCGGATTGACGGTTCTTTGTCAAATGTAAGGGTGAGCACATGAGGCAAGCAGAATCCTGGCCCTGAAGGTGCTGAAGCTTCTGAAACTGAAGGCGAGACGTTTGAGGATTTTGATGGCATTGTTGCAGCCCCCAGTAAATCCCTTGGACAGGTGAATGTCGAATACATTTAGGATATAGCGTCGCCAATTTGCGAATGCACGCAGAAAACGGGGGTAAAAAATGGGCGTTTTGGAATGTGCCAGCGGCGCGTCTGCCTGGCGGGGATACGAGTATTATCAGGGAAAAAAGGTCCGGACGATTTCCGAAATCTCGGAGCATGTGTTTCTTGCCCAGGTCGCGGGAAGCGCAAAGGAGCCCTACCGGGTGGAGCTCCATGTGGATCATCCGCGAAAATCAAAATGCAGCTGTCCCCGCGCCAATGGGAAACGGGTGATCTGCAAGCACCTGGTGGCCGCCTATTTCGCGGCGTACCCGAAAGCGGCGGAGGCCTTTTATGCGGAAGCCATGGCCTGTCAGCAGGAAGAAGAGCAGCGGGAAGAGGCCCTGGCCGATCAACTGTGCGCTTACGTGGCGCACATGAAGAAGGCTGAACTGGAACAGGCGCTGCTGCAATTGCTGTTCGACGGCCCGGAATGGCAGTACGACCGCTTCATCAGAGAAAACGGTCTGGAAGACCGGTAAGCGCACAATCCGGGCGCGTGTTGCCGTGAAATACCACAGGGGCCGCAAAAGGACAAAACGCCGTTCTTTTGCAGCCCCTTCTTGGGTCATTGGGAATTGCGCGTTTCCGGGTCGTGGGCCTGTTCCACCCGGCGGAACAGTTCGCTGAGCGGCAGGCCCAGGGCGGCGCAGAGCTTCCACAGGGTCTCCACGTTGGCCTGCGTGCGGCCGGTCTCGATTTCCGCCAGATGACTGCGGGAAATTCCCGCCAGGCCGGAGAGCACCTCCTGGGTCAGCTTTCGCTCCCGGCGCAGCTTTTGCAGCGTGCGTCCGGTGATTCGGTAGTCGTAGTCCATGGGATATTCGCCCCTTTCACGAATTGGCAGGCCTTCGCCTCCGTGAAAGGGCGTGTTTTTCCCGCGAGTTTTTGCGGCGGGAACGGGCGAATTTTTCCCGTTAAAAGTTGCCAACCGCCGCCGGTTTCCCGCGTATTTTCATGTTGACGTGGTATACTCAAACATCGAAAGCAATGCCGGAGGAACGAGAAAATGTACAAATGCAAATTGGGCATGGAATTGCATAAGGATTTGGGCCTGCCCTATGACCGCCAGATTTCCCTTTTGCGGGAAACGGGGTTCGAGGGCTTTTTTGCCTATTGGGAAAAGGGCATGGATGTGGCTGATCTGGCCGCCGCCGCCCGCCGGGAGGGCATGATCTTCCAATCGCTGCACGCCCCCGGGGGCCCCTGGGCCAGGTATCTGTGGTATCCCTGCGAAGAAACCCGAACGGCCATGGAGCTGTTTGTATCCTGCCTGCGGGATTGCGCGGAACAGGCGGTGCCCATTATGGTGCTGCATTCCTTTTATGGATTTGATTTGCATACCCCCACGCCCCAGGGACTGGAAAATTTCGAGAAAATTGTGGATCAGGCCCGCCGGCTGGGCGTGAAAATCGCCTTCGAAAATCTGGAAGGGGAGGAATATCTGGCGGCGCTGCTGGCCCATTTCCGGGATGAAGCCGCGGTGGGCTTCTGCTGGGATAGCGGCCACGAATCCTGCTATAGCCACCGGGATCTGCTTTCCCAACCCTTCCACGGGGAAAAGCTTTTGGCTACCCATCTGAACGACAACCTGGGCGCCCGGGATTTCGACGGCGCGCGCACCGGCGCGGACGATCTGCACCTGCTGCCCTTCGATGGCATCATCGACTGGCAGGACGTGGCCCGGCGGCTGAACCAGTGGGGATTTCAGGAGATGCTGATGTTCGAACTGAAGCCCCATGGGCAGCCGGGCCGCCACGAAAGCGACGCCTACGCCCGCATGAGCCCCCAGGAATACGCCGCCCAGGCGTATATGCGCTGCTGCCGGGTAGCGGCGCTGTTTCTGCGGGAAAAGGAAAAACGGAAATGAAACATGAAATTTGCGTCCGCCGCCGATCCCGCGCCGGGATGTGGGGCGACGACCTCATCCGCCGCCTGAGGGCGGCACCTTCCCCAAAGGGGAAGGCTGGGCTGCGTACCCGGGGAAGTGAAGAATGAACAGAGAAAAGTGAAACCCCGCGGCTTCATTCCCTCCCGGGGGGATGAATCTTCCTCGGATGTTTCAAAAATCAAAAAAGGAAGCGCCCGTTTTCAATGAAAGCGGGTGCTTCCGATTTTTTATGCCAGTTTTTCCGCCTGAGGCGCGTTCATCTGGTCTTCTTCCTCCGGGGTCATTTCCAGCACCTCCGGGTGCTGCAGATATTGCAGGAAGCAATGCACGCCCTGGGCGTATTCCGCGCCGCCGCCAATGCGCTCGTCGGTCACGATGCCCATGGGCAGCACCAGCCGCCGGGCCAGCTGCCCGCCCACCGTCACCGTCTGCCGCTCGGGCCGGCCCACGCTCAGGAAGATGGAGCAGGTGCCGAAATTGTAGAGATGGTGGAAAATGGCCGGCAGGCCGATGGACATCATGTTGGTGATGAACAGGCTGCAATGGAAGGGGCTGATTTTGTTCAGGGATTTGGGCAGAATGCCCATCCGGTCCATCAGCCGGGCCAGGGCCACCACCAGCCGGGGCAGCACCGGAATCCGCAGGAGCTTTCCAGCAAAGTCCGCGGTGCCGTTGCCCTCGTCGGCGCTCTTGGCGGCGGAGACTTCCTTGTCCATCTTGTCCGCCACCTGGAAAATGGTGTCGCCGGCTTCCAGGATGATCTTGGCCTCGGCTTCCTGCAGGGAGCCGTCTTTGGTGTCCTTCAAAACGATCAGGGAGATGGAAATATCCTTGTGCCGGTAGATGCGGTTGCCCATGACGAAGTAGTTCATGGTGGGATATTTCCGCACGGTGCGGGCAAAGGCCGCGGCCATAATGGTCAAAAAGGAAATGTTGTGTCCGCTGTTTTTCTGCTTGCGTATATAAGCCGCCATGGGTTCATATTCGGCGGGATAATTCACCATATTCATGGATTCGCAGCGGGTGGGCATGATCAGCGGCGTAAACAGGACGATGGGATCCAGCGTCCGGGATACGTCGATACCGTCGTTTCTGTGTCCAAACATGATGCAGCACCTCCGATGGTTTATTGTAACACGCGCCGCGGGCCCGGCGCAAGGCGATTTTGCGCGAATTCCGCGCAAATTAGGCCCGCAGCCGCAAAAAAATCCGCGGGCAGAGAAAAAACGTTCCTCTGCCCGCGAAAAAACGCTCAGTGCCGCTGTTTCAGGGGAATGTCCTCATAGGGGGTGGGCACGTGGTCGAAGGTCAGCTTGGGATATTCGAAGGGCTTGGCCCATTCCACGGCGTTGATGAGAACCCGGGTAATGTCCTCCCGGTAGAAGGTGGGGTATTCCTCGTGGCCGGGCCGGAAGTAGAAGATGCGGCCCTTGCCCCGGCGATAGCAGCAGCCGGAGCGGAACACCTCGCCGCCGGAGAACCAGCTGATGAAGACCAGCTCGTCCGGCGCGGGAATATCAAAGCGCTCGCCGTAGGTTTCTTCCTTGGGCAGCTCGATGTATTCCGGCAGTCCCGCGGTGATGGGGTGGGAGGGATCCACGATCCACAGCCGTTCCTTCTCGTCGTTTTCCCGCCATTTTACGTTGCAGGTGGTGCCCATCAGCTTGCGGAAGGGCTTGGAATGATGGCCGGAATGCAGGAAGATCATGCCCATGCCGTCCAGCACCCGCTTGCATACCCGTTCTACCACTTCGTCGGAAACTTCATTGTGGGCCATGTGTCCCCACCAGATCAGCACGTCCGTGTTGTCCAGCACTTCCTGGGTCAGGCCGTGCTCCGGCTCGTCCAGGGTGGCGGTGCGTATTTCGTAATCCATGTGCCTGCCCAGCATTTCGGCGATGGCCCCGTGGATGCCCTTGGGATAAACCTTGGCGATGCGCTCTTCCAGTACCTCATGGCGGTATTCGTTCCAGATGGTAACCCGTACCTTGCCCATGGTAACGCCTCCTGATTGTCAGCAGAATTTGATTTTCCGGACACCTATTATAATGCATTTTACGCGTTATTGCAATACCGGGCAGTTTATCATTGCAATTTGTCGAAAAGTATATTATAATTATGTTGTTGCCTGATAAAAGGAGGAGACCGATGAAGATCAGAGAAATTTTGCGCGTGCTGGACGCCCGGCTGGTCTGGGGCGAACCGCTGCTGGAGGAAGAAGTGGCCACGGCCTGCGCCAGCGATATGATGAGCGACGTGCTGGCCTTTTCCAAGGAGCATACCATTCTGCTTACGGGGCTGATCAATCCCCAGGTGCTGCGCACGGCGGATATGCTGGATATCCGCTGCGTGGTGTTCGTGCGGGGCAAGCAGCCCAATCAGGAAATCGTCGATCTGGCCCGGGAATACGACGTGGCCATCCTGTCCAGTGGGTGGACCCTGTACGAGGCCAGCGGAAAATTATATGAAAGCGGCCTGAAGGTCGAATAGAGGGCCGGCGTGTTATGAGCATTTTAAAAGACGAATTTCCGGTGGCCGCCATGGATTTTGTGGCCGCGGGGGAAGCGTCCGGCAAGATCAAGCGTATGCTGAAGAAGCTGGGCGTAAATATCAACGTGGTGCGCCGGGTGTCCATCGCCTGTTACGAGGCGGAAATCAACCTCGTCATCCATTCCCGGGGCGGAAAGATTCTGCTGGAGGTGGATGAGGACAAACTGACCCTGATCACCCGGGACGTGGGCCCGGGCATCCCGGATATTCCGCTGGCCATGCGGGAGGGGTATTCCACCGCCTCCGACGACGTGCGGATGATGGGCTTTGGCGCGGGCATGGGCCTGAGCAACATGGCGCGCAACTCGGACCGGTTCCATATCGAATCGCAGGTGGGCGTCGGCACGGAGATTACCATGGGGTTTGATCTGTGACCGGGCCCGGAGGGGAAAAGATGAGTCGTTCCTATTATCATTCTGTCACCCTGGATAAGGACAAATGCGTGGGCTGCACCAATTGCCTGAAACGATGTCCCACCGAGGCCATCCGCATTCGGGCCGGGCGCGCCCGGATCATCGACGAATTGTGCATCGACTGCGGCGAATGCATCCGGGTGTGCCAGCATCACGCCAAGGTGGCCGTGACCGACCCCTTCGAAAGCATCCGCCGGTTTAAGTACCGGGTGGCGCTGCCCGCCCCGGCGCTGTACGGCCAGTTCAAGACCCTGGAAAGCATCGCCGTGCTGGCCTCCGCCCTGCGGCATATCGGCTTTGACGAGGTCTTCGACGTGGCCCGGGGGGCGGAGCTGGTTTCCCGGGCGGTGCAGAAGCGCCTGGCGGACCGGGACTGCCCCCGGCCGCTGATTTCCTCCGCCTGCCCGGCGGTGGTGCGGCTGATTCAGGTGCGCTTTCCGGAATTGATCGATAATATTGTGGACGTGCGCTCCCCCATGGAGGTGGCCGCGGGCCTGGCCCGGCAGGAATTCTGCAAACGCTACGGGGCCGACCCGGAGGAGGTAGGCTGCTTCTTCATCACCCCCTGCGCCGCCAAGGTCACCGCCATCCGCAAGCCCATCGGCCATACCCAGACGCAGCTTAACGGCGCCATCTCCATGATGGAGATCTACGGGCTTCTGTCCGTGCAGATGAAAAAAGAAACCGCCGCGGCCATTGAATCCATGCAGCCCCCCACCGGCTGGGGGCTGGGCTGGGCCCGGTCCGGGGGGGAATGCAAGGCCCTGGACAGCGAAGAGGCCCTGGCCGTGGACGGCATCGACGACGTAAACCGGGTGCTGGAGGCCATTGAAAACGACCGGCTGCCCAACCTGCGCTTCTTCGAAGGCCAGGCCTGCGACGAGGGCTGCGTGGGCGGGCCCATCGCCTTTGAAAATCCCTTCATCGCCCG